>JALSUU010000181.1 GCA_027071075.1 Sulfurimonas sp.
AGATAAAAGCACTCTGGATTACAGCAACGAATCCACTTGTAAGTTTTGTGAACCAAGAGAAGTTGCGTAAGACTCTGGCAAAACTTGATCTTTTAGTAGTCCAAGATGCCTTTTTAGGGGATACGGCTCAGATAGCAGATGTTGTCTTTGCAGCAGCTACTTGGGGTGAGAAAGAGGGGGTTTACACAAACTCAGAGAGACGCTGTAATCGTGCAAACAAAGCGGTTGAGCCTATTGGTGATGCAAAGAGTGACTTTGATATTATCGTAGAGTTTTCAAAATACTTTGAGGGTGTGAATGAGATGCTCTTTCCAAACTGGAGTAATCCTCGTGATGCTTTTGAGGAGTGGAGAAAAGTGAGTAAGGGGCAGTTATGTGACTACTCAGGAATCACTTATGAACTTCTTGAAGAGCAGGGTGGAATTCAGTGGCCTTGTAATGAGGAGCGTCCACTTGGAACAAAAAGACTCTACTCTCCTGATATTCCATTTCGTACAGCCGATCAAAAAGCAAAACTTCTTTGTCTTGAGTGGCATCCTATGGCAGAGCCTGCATCACCGAAGTTTCCAGTGATTTTAAATACTGGTAGAACAGTTGAGCAGTGGCACACAAGAACAAAAACAAGAAGCATAGATATACTAGATAATCTAGCACCTGAGGCGTGGGTAGATTTGAGTCCGAAAGATGCTGTTAAACTGAAGGTAAAAAGTGGTGATAGAATGAGCCTCTCTTCACCTCGTGGTCGTGTGGATGATGTAGTTGTACGCGTGACTGGAAGTGTAAGAGAGGGAACAGTTTTTGTACCTTTTCACTTTAATGAGCAACTTGTAAACACTTTGACAAATGATAGTTTCTGTCCAAAGTCTGGTGAGCCAAACTTTAAACAGACGGCTATTCAACTCCACTCAGAGGAAGTTCCAGAGGGATTAAAACTTGAAGAACAAGAGATAAGTGGAGCAATAGCGCATCATAAGGTTGTGTTTGAAGGTGTATCTTTTAAGGAAAAAGAGATGGCCGCAAAGGCGTAGTGTAGAAAAAATAATCAAAAAAAAGTAAAATTTTGATGAAAAAAAGATAAAATACAAAAAAAATTGCAGGATAGACTGAAATTATGGAAGCACTACAAAAAGCATACGAAGCTAGAAGTAAAAAGATTAACAAGATTGAGAAAGTAAAAGATTCTAAAACGCCACAAGAGGCGTATGATAAGTTAGAAGAGTATGCTGCCAATGGGTTTGATAGTGTCCCCGAAGAGGATAAGACTTACTTTTTAAAGTGTTTTGGTATCTACTATAGACCTGCGACACCTGAAAAGTTTATGTTAAAACTGCGTATTCCTGGTGGATTTATGCGTGCGAAGCAGGCACTTGTAATTGGTGAGTGTGCAAAAGAGTTTGGGCAGGATTATCTTGACCTTACAACGCGTCAGCAGTGTGAGTTGCGTTATTTGAGCATAGACTCTCTGCCTATTATCATCAAAAGACTTGAGAGTGTGGGTATTACAGCATATCAAACTGGAGTGGACAATATCCGTGGTATAGTTGCCGATCCTTTTGATGATTTAGCCTTTGATAATGTACTCCCTTCTCATGAAACACTTTTAAAAATCCAAGAAAAATTTTTGAAAAATCCTGATTGGATCTCTACACTTCCAAGAAAATTTAACACTTCTATCTCAGGAAACCTCTCAAATCGTTGTAATGTTTATGGAAATGATTGCTGTTTTACTCTTGCGCAAAAAGATGGAATATTTGGTTATAACCTCTATCTTGGTGGTCGTGTTGGGCATATTGCAAAGAGTGCGGATATCTTTTTGAAAAATGAGGAAGAAGTTGTAGCAGCATTCTCTTCTATCACTGACCTCTTTAAAAGATTTGGTTTCCGTGACAACAGAAACAAAAATAGACTTATATTTCTCATAGAAGCAGTTGGTATGCAAGCAATGGCTGATGCAATCCGTGAAAATGCAGGTATAGATTTCGCAAGAGCGGGTGAGACGATGACAAAGATGGATTATATTGAACCTGATCATGGAAAGATTCAACTGCGTGATGGAACAGTAGGTGTTCACACTGTAGTGCCTTCTGGAATGTTTAAGGGTTCTGCACTCATGAGTGCTTCTCTTCTTGCGAACAAATATGGAAATGGAGAGCTTCGTTTTGATATAGAACAGAGTTTTTACATTATGGGTGTCAAAGATGTAGATGCACTCTTAAAAGAGCCATTTTTTCAAGAGTATAAAAATATAAATACGCCTTACTTTAATCATCTTATCGCCTGTGCAGGAACAGATCACTGTCCTTTTGGCGTGATAGAGAATAAAAATGATGCAATTACTATGGCTAGTTATTTGAGCGAAAAAGTACCTTTAGAGAGTGGACGACTGCGAATGTACTGGTCTGCTTGTGTCAAAGGGTGTGGTATTCATGGTCTTGGTGATATCGGTTTTGAAGGGTGTAAGGCGAAAGTAGATGGTGTTAATGGATTTGGTGTACATATTTACCTTGGTGGAAAACTTATGGGTGAGTCTGTTGAAGGTCATACTGCTATAAAATCAGCTCCCCTAGAGTATGCGAAGTACTATGTGGAGTCATTGGCTCTAGAGTATAAAAGAATGCGAAAAGAGGGTGAGCCTTTTGAGGCTTTTCATGATAGAGTTCTCAAGAACTACACATCTGCAAAAATTGGTTTTATGATGATGCTCTTAGCTTACTTTAGAACGAAAAATATCGAAGTTGATTTTGGTTTTGAAGAGAGAGTTTTAACGGGTAAAAATGAAGAGTTTGAAGTTTTTGAACTTGGTCGTAAACTCTTTTATCTCTTTGCAAAAGAGGAAGCATATACATCTTATGATCGTTTTACAAATGTCAATAAGCGTGAAAAACTAGCAAATATTAGAAAAATAAATCCTGATATTGATGAAAATATTGCGCTTATGTTAGAGTCTATTTTACATCAAGAGGAGAATAGAAGAGCGGTTGTTTTCTCCGAAATTCAGCCCTTTGTCATGCTTTATTCAAAATAGAAAAGTCTTTCAAAGCAGATTTAAAGAGATTTTTTTGTATAATTCACTAATTTTGTAAAAAAAGGGTGTGTACATGACTAAAAATAAGCGTGTTTTAGTAAAGTTTTCAGGTGAAGCTCTTGCTGGTGAGGCAGGTCATGGAATTGACACTAAGATTCTAAAATATATCGCTCAAGAGATTAAATCTCTTGTGAATGGTGGTATAGAAGTTGGTATCGTAATTGGTGGTGGAAATATTATTCGTGGTGTGACTGCTGCTCAAGATGGTATCATCAAAAGAACATCTGGTGACTATATGGGAATGCTAGCGACTGTTATTAACGGTGTAGCTATGCAAGAAGCTTGTGAGCATGCTGGACTTGAAGTGCGTATGCAGACTGCGATTAAGATGGAGCAGATTGCTGAGCCATATATTAACCGTAAGGCATGCCGTCACTTAGAAAAAGGACGCATCGTTATTTTTGCAGCGGGGACTGGAAACCCTTTCTTTACAACAGATACAGCGGCGACTCTTCGTGCTGTTGAAATTGGTGCAGAAGTTATTATTAAAGCTACTAAGGTAGATGGTGTCTATGATAAAGATCCAGTAAAATTTAGTGATGCAGTGAAACTAGACTCTCTTACTTATGATCAAGCATTGCAAGATCATATTAAAGTGATGGATGACACTTCTATCGCTTTAGCAAAAGATAACCGCCTCCCAATCATTGTTTGTGATATGTCAAAAGAGGGTAACCTTTTAGACATTTTAAATGGAAATATGAGCAACTGCTCAATAGTACAATAGTAAATTAAGAAGGACTAAAATATATGAAAACGGAAGAATTAACAGCAAAAATCTTAACAGAAAATCCAAATATGGATCGTTATCAATTAGCGATAGCCGTAGCAACGAGATCTGATGAGTTAGAAAATGGTGCACAGAGTAAGTTAAGTGTAAATACAAATTTAGTTAAATCAGCTGATTTAGCGTTAATGGAAATTGCAGAAGGGCTTGTTGTAGTGAAAGGCTTTTCTGACATAGAGTAAGAAATCCATTGTGGGACTCTCACAAGTAGAGATAGAAAAAGTCAAACATATTCATGATGTTGACTCTGCTATCACATACCTTTTTTCCCACATAGAGCCGAGTAAACAACTCGAAGAAGCTCTCTCCTTCTCAATAGAAGCGCATAAACAGCAGTTTCGTAAAAGTGGAGAACCTTATATAATTCATCCCATACTTGTTGCATCGATAGTTGTCTCTATTACAGCAGATGAATCCATGGCAATAGCAGCACTTCTTCATGATGTTGTAGAAGATACCTCAATAAATATAGAAAAAATCGAAGAACTTTTTGGAAAAGATGTCGCACATTTAGTCGAAGGTCTTACAAAAATTGACCTTATTCGTGATAGCGAACTTATCCCCTCACACCTTAATGAAAGATTGGCAACATCTGCTTTGACCTTTAGAAAAATGCTACTAGCAAGTATTGAAGATGTGCGTGTTTTAGTGGTTAAGCTTTGTGATAGACTGCATAATATGCTCACGCTTGATGCACTTGCCGAACATAAGCAACTTCGAATAGCAGAAGAGACTTTGGTTGTATATGCACCTATCGCACACCGTTTAGGTATTAGTTTTCTTAAAAATATTCTTGAAGATTTGAGTTTTTCTTATCTCTTTAAAGAAGATAAGCATCATATTGATAACTATCTTGATACAAATTACCATGCTATAGAGTTAAAACTAAATGATTTTAAAGAGGCTATCACTACACTTTTAATAAAAAATGGATTTTGTGAAGATGATTTTGAGATTCTTTCTCGTGTAAAACACCGTTATTCTATCTACTTAAAGATGCAGAGAAAGGGTGTTAGTATTGATGAAGTACTTGATCTTTTAGCGGTGCGTATCTTAGTAAAAGATGATGTGAAATGCTATAATGTATTGGGTCTTATTCATCTGCATTTTCGTCCACTTGCTTCTCGTTTTAAAGATTATATAGCGGTTGCAAAAGATAATGGTTATCAGACAATTCACACAAGTGTATTTTATAATACTGCTATTTTTGAAGTACAGATTAGAACATTTGAGATGCATAAAACAGCTGAACTTGGTGTTGCTGCTCACTGGAAGTATAAGAGTGGGGCGAGTAATATTAAACTTGATTGGCTTGATAATCTGCAGTATCAAAATGAGTCTGTTGAAGAGTTCTATGATTTAGTAAAAAATGATCTCTACTCTGAAGATATATCTGTTTTTTCACCAACAGGCGATGCATATACTCTACCTCGTGGTGCTGTTGTTTTAGATTTTGCTTATGCAGTGCATAGTGAGGTAGGAAACAAGGCAGTCTCAGCATTGGTAAATAAGACAAAGTCTTCTCTCTTAACAGAGCTTAATAATGGTGATATTGTGAAAGTTGTTATGGCAGATAAACTCATTACCCGTTGTTCTTGGATTGATGCAGTGAAGACAAGTCGTGCACAGACAAATATGAAGATAAATTGTAATGCAAAAGTGCGTGAGATAGATGTGAAGTCTGCTATAAATATGGTTGCAACTGCTATGAGCTTAAGTACGCATAGAATAAAAGAGTGGTTTGAAAGTAATCATTGTGATAGTGTTGCAAGTATTCCTTATGATATTGAACATTTAAAACATGTACTCCATAGATATACTTCAGAGATAAATAAAAATAGTCGTTTTAAAAACTTTTTATCCCGTCATAGATTTAAACTGAAAAATACACAAATAGCGGGACTTGATATTTATGCTACTACAAATGTTAATGATGTTGTTTTTGACTACTGCTGTCACCCAAAAACAGGGGATGAAGTCGTTGGATTTTTAGCAAAAAACAAGGTAAATGTACACCATAAGATGTGTAAAGAGGCTTATAAAAAACTTGAAAATGATGACCCAATGGTATATGTTGCTTGGGCACATCAAAAAATCTTTAAGTACAAGCTTATTGCATCCCTGCATAATGAAAAAGGTGCCTTAGCAGAGTTTTTAACATACTTAGTGAAGTTAAATATTGACATTAGCACTATTGAACTTGGAAAAGAGAGTGAGAACTATACGAAGTATTGTGAACTTGGTTTTGAGTCAAAAGAAGCTGATATTAATATTTTGCGTGTTAAAATAGAGAGCAAAATTAAAGTAATACAACTCATCCGCAGTGATGATGCATATAAAAATTAAATAATTATTATTGGAGAGATATAAAAAATGATGAACGAAGCACTACGCGAAATAAATAGAGGTACTGCAGAAATAATTGATAGTGAGAGAATAGAGAAGCTCTTAAAAGCTTATTTTGAAGAGGGTAAAAACTATACTGTAAAAGCTGGTTTTGATCCTACTGCTCCTGATTTACACCTTGGACATACTGTTTTACTGCAAAAGCTTGCAATATTTCAAAAGTATGGTGGTCGTGTACAGTTCCTTATAGGAAGTTTTACTGCTATGATTGGTGATCCAACTGGTAAAAATGCAACTCGTAAGGTTCTTACAAAAGAGGATATTGTTAAAAATATAGAGTCCTATACAACGCAAGCATTTAAAATCCTAGATAAAGAGAAGACAGACATCGTTTACAATAACGAATGGCTAGATGATTTAGGTGCAGCAGGTATGTTACAACTTGCATCAAACCTTACTGTAGCGCGTATGTTAGAACGCGATGACTTCTCAAAGCGTTATGCATCACAAACTCCTATTGCTGTGAGTGAGTTTATGTATCCACTCCTTCAAGGCTACGATAGTGTTTATCTAAAGTCTGACATTGAGATAGGTGGAACGGATCAAAAATTTAATCTCCTTATGGGTCGTCAACTCCAAAAAGCGTATGAAATCAAGAAGCAACAAGCTGTTTTAATGATGCCAATTTTAGAGGGTCTTGATGGTGTAAATAAGATGAGTAAATCTTTAGGAAACTATATAGGTGTAACGGATGCACCAAATGATATGTTTGGAAAAGTATTAAGCGTTTCCGATGAGTTGATGTGGAGATTTTATGAACTTTTAAGTGCAAAAACTTTAGATGAGATTGCATCATTAAAAGCTGGAGTAGAAGATGGTTCACTGCATCCTAAAAAGGTTAAAGAGGCGTTAGCTATAGAGATAACTGCTCGTTTTCACTCTGATGAAGAGGCAAAAAATGCTAAAGAAGAGTTTGATAAAGTACACACAAAAAGCCAAATTCCAACAGATATAGATGAATTTAGTTGTGAAGGTGATATTTGGATTGCAAAGGCATTGTTAGATTGTAACATTGAGCCATCAACTTCACAAGCAAGAAGAGATATTAAGCAAGGTGGTGTTAAAATAAACCAAGAAAAAGTGACTGATGATAAGTTACAACTAACAACTGGTGAGTATTTACTTCAAGTTGGAAAAAGAAAATTTGCAAAACTAAAGGTAAATTAATGAGCTTTAACTCTTTAAAAATTGGAAAATACACTATTGAAAAGCCTATCGTTCAAGGTGGTATGGGTGTAGGAATAAGTTGGGATCAACTTGCTGGAAATGTTTCAAAAGAGGGTGGTCTAGGAGTTATTAGTTCTGTTGGAACGGGGTATTTTTTAGATAAAAAATTTGCAGGAAAACTTGTCGCAAATAGACCACTAAGTGAAGATAACTTTTACTCAAGAGATGGGTTTGAAGCTATCATTAAAAGTGCAAGAGAGATTTGTGGTGATAAACCACTTGCGGCAAATATTTTGTATGCTATTAATGGTTATGGGGATGTAGTGCGTAATGCTTGTGAACTAGGTGTTGACATCATTATTACTGGAGCAGGACTTCCTACTAATATGCCAGAGTTTACAGAGGGGTATCCTGATGTAGCACTTGTGCCTATTGTCTCCTCTGCAAAAGCACTAAAAATTATCTGTAAGCGTTGGAAAAAGCGTTATGATCGTCTTCCTGATGCAGTTGTTGTTGAGGGTCCAAAGTCTGGTGGTCACCAAGGTTTTACTTATGAGCAGTGTAAGATGGAAGAGAATCAACTTGAAAATATCGTAACTCCTGTTGTTGAAGAAGCAGCAAAGTGGGGAGATATTCCTGTTATCGCTGCTGGTGGTGTTTGGGATAAGTCAGATATAGAAGATATGATGCATCGTGGTGCTCGTGGCGTACAGATGGGAACTCGTTTTATCGGTACACATGAGTGTGATGCACATGAAAACTTGAAAAAAGTACTACTTGATGCAAAAAAAGATGATATCCAACTTATGGGTTCTCCTGTTGGATATCCTGCTCAAGGTGTTGTAACCAATCTTACTCATATGGTTGAAAAAAGAGAGGGACCTGCTATTAAGTGTATCTCTAACTGTGTAGCACCTTGTAACCGTGGTGAAGAGGCAAAGGTAGTCGGTTTTTGTATTGCCGATAGACTCTCTGATGCCTATGAAGGTAATCTTGAAACAGGTCTTTTCTTCTCTGGAACAAATGGGTATAGACTCAAAGAGATTATCTCTGTAAAAGAGTTGATGACAAAACTTATAGAGGGTGAATAAGTAGCGAATGTTTCGTTCATTAGTTTTCCTTCTTCTTTTAGCTATATCGCTGAGTGCACTGAGCGATACAGCTATTCTAAAGCGTGCAAAAACGCTTGTAAACTCCTCTAGTAAAAGTAATCAATTTCGTGCTTACAATGACTATAAAAATCTCTATTTGCGTTCTTTGATGCATGAAGATAGTGCCTTAAGAAGAAGTGCTTTAGTGGGTATTATTAAGAGTGGAAATAAACTCCACATAGATGTTTCTCAGTATGCAAAAGAGTTGGCTTCACTCAAAAAAGTATCTTCCTATAAAGCACCAAAGCCAAAAAAAATAAAAAAACCAAAATCTAATAAAAAACTTACAGTAAAATCAACACATAAACTAAAATCTATTCGCTGGAAAGATAATCGTCTTCTGCTCTACTTTGATAAAAAACTACGAAATAATCAGATAAACTATTTTACTTCCTATGATAAAAAAACAAAACGATATAAATATATTTTTGATATTCATGCATCAATGCTTATTCGCTCTCAAAATTTAAGAAAAGATGGGATAGATAGTATAAAAATAGCACAACACAATACAAATACTCTACGCTTAGTTGTATCAAATCGCTCGAAAGTATCTGTTCGTTTTAAAAAAGAAGATCGTAAATTAGTGATTAATATAGTAGGAAAAAAGTATAAAAAAACGAGTGTGTATACTTCTCAACCTAAGTATAAACCAAAGACTCCAAAAAGAGTAGATAGAGATAAAATTATTGTTATTGATGCAGGGCATGGTGGGAAGGATCCTGGTGCAATAGGGTATAAAAAGTATAGAGAAAAAGTCGTAGTTTTGCAGATAGCGCAAGAGTTAAAAAAAGTTTTAAAATCTCGTGGATATAAGATTTATATGACGCGTGATTCAGATAAGTTTATTCGACTTAGAAATAGAACAAGATTGGCAAATAGAAAAAAAGCAGATCTTTTTATTAGTATTCATGCGAATGCTGTTGGGAAAAAGAGTGCAAAAAAAGTACATGGTCTAGAGTGTTACTTCTTAGATAAATCAAGGTCTGCGCGTGCAAAACGGGTGGCTGCAAGTGAAAATAAAGCAGATTTAAAAGAGATGGATTTTTATGGAAAAGAGAGCTTTTTAAACACACTTAACTCTCATAATATTATCGCTGCAAATAAACTGGCAATAGATCTTCAGCGTGCTACTTTATCTTCTTTGAAAAAAAACTTTAAGGGTGTAAAAGATGCAGGTGTTCGACAGGGACCATTTTGGGTTTTAGTGGGTGCTCAAATGCCTGCAGTTTTAGTTGAAGTTGGGTTTATCACACATCCTAGAGAAGCAAGAAGATTAGTAAATCGTAAATACCAAAAGAGCATGGCTCTTGGACTTGCAAATGGTATAAAGAGATATTTTTTAAATAACTAACGAGGGGAGATTACTCCTCCTCTTTTTTCCACTCTAAATCACCATGAACTGACTCTTTGTCGTTGATGATAGACTCTATTTGCTGTTTTACCTTGTCGTAAACATACTGCTCTTTAAAGTGAGGGATTCTTCCTCCTGCAGCATTTGGATGTCCACCACCATTTGCCCACTCTTTAGATATTTGAGCCACACTTACCTTATAATCAGCGCGAAGACTCATCGCCCCTTTAAAACTAATATCTACGATGAAATCATACTCAGGATAAGCAACTAAGAAACCATTTCCAACGATGGAAGTATTGCCCACTGCATACGATAAAAAGCCTTTGTACCCCTTGTAGTAAATAGTATTTGTGTGGCGTTGTGAACCTAAAAGTGCTACTACAAAATCAGTTGCCAAGTTATCGAGTGTATCGTTTTTTCCGCGTTTAAAGAACTCTTTTTTGATTAAGTGAATCTTCTCATCTAAAACAATAGGTGCATCATCGACTGAGATATATTTTACTGCTTCTTCAAGTAGAGTTAACTTATACTCATTGTCTTCATTTGCAAACATAACACGGTTAAGCTCTCTTGTCTCATTTACAAGACGCATACAGACCTTTCCATACTCAAAGTTATCATGTTCCTCTTTTTTCCATAAATCAACAGCATTTACGATATCTACATATTTTGACATCCACTCAGGCTCCTGAAATTCAAAATGCTCTTTGGCATAATCGTACATGATTTTTGTAGCACAACGCTCAGTATCAAGATAGTACCACTCATGTTTTTTCGCACTCTGTGCACCACTTCCATGATGATCTAGGAGTGTGAGTTGGAGGTCTATTTTATCACGGTTACACTTTGCTACTTCGTGCTCTAACCAGCGAGACTCATCTGCTGTAAGGTTTAAATCGGTAATGAGTATGAGTGATGTCTGTTTTGCTTTTCTGATTTTATCTAGCATCAGTGTTAGTTTTGACTTTACTTCTGCGCCATAGTTTGCATTAAAGTTATGGATTTCATAGGGAGTTTGTTTCATTACGAGTTGACAACTGTAGCCATCTAGGTCTATATGTGAGAGGTGATAAACAGTTCTATTTTTCATTTTTTTCCTTAGGTTTTAAATTTATGTTTGTTGCATCGCTATTGAGCCAAGTACTTCAAAGGTTGCAGTTGAGTCAATCTCAGCATGAGAGAGGACAACCACATCTAATGAGAAACGCTCAAATATTTCAGCAATACCACGACGAAGTTGTGGGTCAACAATGACTATAACAGGAGAGACTCCTTTTTGAAGGAGTTCAGCAGCTTTTGTACTTGTTGCTTGTATGAGTTCATTTATCTCATTTACATTGAGGAGTAGGTTTCTTACGCCATCTTGCTCTTGTGATTTTTGAAGTAGGAGTTGCTCACTATTTGTATCAAAAGTCAGTAGACGAATAACACCATCTTCACTTGAGTACATCTGCGTGATGATGCGAGAGAGTTTTGCACGCACCTGCTCTGTTATAAGCTCTACATTTTTAGTGAACTCTGCGATATCAGCTATGGTTTCTAATATAGTAAGCATATCTTTGAGTGGTATCTTCTCATGGAGTAGGGCTTTAAGCACTCTTTGAATAAGCCCAATACTTGCCACTTTCATCACATCATCAACGATAACAGGGAAACTATCTTTAATCTTGTCAATAAGTGTCTGCACCTCTTGGCGGGTAAGAAGATCCTCTGCATTGCGTTTGATAAGCTCACTCATATGCGTTGAGATAACAGTTGATGGATCAACAACTGTATAGCCGTTAATAATGGCATCCTCTTTATCCGCAGGATCAATCCAGAGTGCATCGAGTCCAAAAGCAGGTTCTTTTGTTGGCTCTCCCTTTATATCGCCCGTAGCCATACCACTATCCATAGCAAGAAATTTATCAGGTTGAATAGTTCCCTCACCAATACTTATACCCTTTAGAAGAATCTGATAAGCAAAAGGGGCAAGGTGTAAGTTGTCTCGAATACGAACCTGTGGCATCAAAAACCCAAAATCACTCGCAATCTTTCTTCGCATAGAGCGAATGCGCTCAAGTAAATCTCCACCTTGATTATTATCCGCGAGTTTTATGAGTTGATAACCTAGAGTAAGTTCCAGCATCTCTACTTTAAGTATATCCTCTAAAGCTGCTTCTTCCTCTTTTGCTATCTCCTCTTGGGTCTTTTTTGGTTTGATTTTTTGAGCCTCTTCACTCTGTTTTGCCTTTGATTTGGAGCCAATAAGGGAATCTACATCAAGTATACTCAGTTCCCCTTTATCAAACTTATAAGTCGCCCAACCAAGAGTTGCAAACAGAATCCCTACGAGACCCATTGAAGCAGTAGGCAGACCAGGAACGAGTGCAAAAAGTATCATGATAAATCCAACTATCATCATGATTTTTGCATTTCCTGCAAGTTGGTTTATTGTTCCCTCTGCGAAGTTATCGCCATCACTTGAGGATCGAGTAATCATAATACCTGTTGCAGTAGAGATAATAAGTGCAGGAATCTGTCCAACCAAACCATCACCAATAGTTAAAAGTGTGAAGGTAGAAGCTGCATCACTTACTGTCATGTCGTGTTGAAAAACACCTATAAGAAAACCACCAATAATGTTAATAAGTGTAATAATAATACCCGCAACAGCATCACCTTTTACAAACTTACTCGATCCATCCATGGCTCCATAAAAGTTCGCATCTTGCAGTATCTCTGCACGGCGTTGTTTTGCCTGTGCATCATCAATCAGTCCAGCGTTTAGGTCTGCATCTACTGCCATCTGTTTACCAGGCATAGAGTCAAGAACGAAACGAGCTGCAACCTCTGCAACTCTAGTAGAACCTTTAGTGATAACCATAAAGTTTATTAAAACCAAAATAGAAAAGACAATGATACCGATAACAAAGTTACCACCAACAACAAAGTCTCCAAAACTGGTAATAATATCACTAACCGCTTCTCCTCCTTCATTTCCTTTGCTTAGAATCATTCTTGTTGTGGCAATATTTAAAGAGAGTCGAAAAAGGGTTAAAATAAGTATGATTGTTGGAAAGGTAGTTAAGTCCGTTGGTTTGGGAACATATAAAGATATTAAAAGAATTAAAACTGCCATTGCCATTGAAACTGTTAAAAGTAAATCGAGTATAGCTGATGGAAGTGGAACAATGATAATGGCTAAAATTGCCATTACGAATAGAACAACACTTAAATCACGCTGTCCTATTAAAAAGTTAAGAGTAGTTCCAACTTGCTGTTTAAAGGTGAGTTTTCTTGCCATCTATCTTCTTAACTTAATCTTCTAAAATATCGGTAAGAGTGAGTTCACCTAAAAAGAAATCTATTTTTCCCTGAAGTTTATGTAAAAAAGGCCAAATAGAGCAGATATTTGCTTTTTCAGAGGGACAGTTACTTTCAGATGGAGAGCACTCAAAAACAGCAGGTGCTTTGCCCTCTACACTCGTCATAACTTCAAGCATACTAATCTCTGAGGGTTTTTTAAGTAGCACAAACCCTCCATTTACACCTTTATAGGATTTGAGGATGCCAGCCTTGGCAAGAGATTGGAGTATTTTTGCTAAAAAGCTTTTTGGAATAGATAACTCTTTAGAGAGTGTTTCACTATCCATAGGTTTATTTGCTGAAGAGAGAAGTATTAAAGAGAGTATCGCATACTCACTTGCTCGGGTTATTAACATAAAACTACTTTCGTAATGAATTTAGAACTTTTATTATAGCCAAAAAAGATTAAACTATCTGTTATAGCTTTTTTAAATTATTTTAGCTATAATTCCACTTCAGCTTTTATGCATAAGTGTAAATGTTAGATTATTATACCCATCAGGAGGCTATTATGGCTTTAGATTCGGCTAAAAAACAAGAAATAGTTGCAAAATACGGACGCAATGAAAATGACACTGGTTCAAGTGAAGTTCAAATTGCATTACTTACTACAAGAATTGCAGAGTTAACAGAGCACTTAAAAGTATTCAAAAAAGATCATGCATCTCGTCTTGGACTACTTAAACTCGTTGGACAGCGTCGTCGTCTTATGAAGTATTTCAAGCGTTCTAACAAAGATGCTTACATGAAATTGGTAGATTCTTTACAAATTCGTGACAATATCTAGTTAGAAACTTTTTCTACACTTCTTAAAACTCTATATCTTTAGAGTTTTAAGTTTTTTCCTTCAACATTTTTATCTTCTATTTATACTATAAGAAAATATTATATAATTATAATTAAAAACCACTCTCTATGTCCCTAATAAAAGCATTTTTACAAAAAATCACAATTTTCTTACCTAATTAATACTAATTCAATATTCTTTTAGTTTTTAAAGAGTAGTATTGCTGTAATTTAATTTTTTAATTTAACTGGAGGTTTATTGTGTCCAATAATTACAGTGATAACGGTGTTAGTACGGAAGGCTTGACATTTTTAGAGGATGGAGAAGTTCTCTATAATGACTTATACCTTCTATCTGAAACAGATGAAAAGGGTATTATAAAGTATGTAAGTGATTCATTTTTAAAAATAGCAAATATGAAAGCAGAAGAGTTAATAGGGCAACCTCATAATATTGTGAGACATCCAGATATGCCAAGAGCGGCTTTTAAGTCTCTTTGGGATGATGTGCAGTCAAAAGGGTTCTGGACTGGATATGTAAAAAATGCAAGAAAGGGTGGCGGTTTTTACTGGGTATATGCAACAGTGCTCCGTTCTATTGATAAAGCGGGAAATACGAGATATGTTTCTATCAGAGTAAAGCCTTCTCGTGAAGATATTCAAAAAGCAAGCGAACTTTACGCAACATTAGATTAAGAGAAAAGGATTTTATAATGGCATTAATGAAGAAAAGTAATATGGGATCATCATCTGCAGTTGTATCTTCAGGTGGAGCAGATAAGAGAAAACAGAGAACTTTAGCAAAACAACAACAGATAAGTGAAAGTATCGCTGGTGTTTCCATGAGTATTTTAGAAAACGCTCAAGAGAGTGTAAGTGCGATAGAACAACTTAAGTCTTCTATGGAGCAAATTGCAACAGCGGCAGAAGAGAATAGTGGAGCAAGTGAACAAGCACTCTCTAATGTAAAGGGAATCAATACAAATATTGGAAGAATGACAAGCACTATTAATGCTGTAACTGCTTCAACACTCTCCGCAGGTGATAGCATTATGTCAGCGGTTTCAAAGATAAATGTAAGTGTTGATCGTATGGGTAATGCTGTAACAGTTGCGAATGAATCAGCTACAAAGAGTGAAGAGCTTAAAGAGTCTTCTCAAAATATTGGAAATGCAGTTGGCTTTATTGCAAAAATTGCAGATCAGACAAATCTTCTTGCACTTAATGCTGCTATTGAAGCAAGTCGTGCAAAAGAGCATGGAAAAGGTTTTGCAGTTGTAGCTGATGAGACGCGTGCTTTAGCTGGTGAGAGTGAAAAAAATGCTGAGTTTATCTCTGAGCTTGTCAATAAAATTCAAGGAAGCATTGACAACATCATAAAAAGTATCGGTTCTACTACAAATATCATCTCAGATAATGGAGTGAAGGGAAATAGTCTTGCTCTAAAGATGGAAGAGTTAACAAAGATTGCAGTCTACTCAGTAGAGGCTTCGAGAAGTATTAGTTCATACACCACACAACTCGGTAATTTTATAGAGAAGATTAACGATGGGTCTGGAGATATTGCACAAGCTTCTAGTGAGATAGCACTCTCTGTTGAAAAAACTCTTAACTCTATCGAAGTACAATCTGATGCACTCTCTCAAACAGAAGATGATATCAAAGAACTCTCAAATCTTGCAGAAGAGTTAAAATACTCTACAGATACAATGAAATCTGCTGAAGATATTGCAATGAGTGCTGATACTATTGGTGCATCAATGGATGATATCCAAAACTCATTAGAGGATGTAACAACTGCTTTAAATGCTATGGAAGAGGCTTCTCAAGATACAAATCAGAGTGCGCTTAATAATAAAGAGCTTATCGAAGCAGGTCTTGCAACAGCACAAGATATAGATAAGCTTATAGAGATAGCACGAAGAAACTTTGACCTTTTAAAAATCTCTTTTAATGAAGTGAAATCTTCTGTTGTTGAGATTAAAACATCATTTAGTGACTCAATAGAGCAGGGGAATGATGCTGCAAGTGAACTCAATGTTATTGTAAAAGAGACAAAAAGTGTTGATAAAACAGTTGGAAATATCTCTAACTCTATTGTGCAGTTAAATATGCTTGCTATTAGTGGTTCTATTGAAGCTGCGCGTGCTGGTGATTTTGGAAAAGGCTTTGCTGTTGTATCTGCTGATATTAGAAATCTTGCAAAAGATTCAGAAAGCAATACAGAAAAGATTAATGATATCGTTGAGTCAATGAACTCTGAGATTGATACTGTGAAAAATGATTGGAATAATCTTTTGCACTCACAAGGTCTAGAGGAGAGTTCAATTAACTCACTTGTAGATGATATCGTAATAATTACAGAAGTGCTTGTAGATTTACTTGATAAATACACTGGACTCAAGGCTGCAAATGATCAAAACTTAGAGGGTATGAATCAGGTGATGATTGGTATTAGTGAGATTCAAAAAGCGGTAGAGTTAAGTGCGAGAAATGCGAGTGAATCTCGTAAGGCAAGTGAACTGATTATCGACACTGTAACTCATATTAGTGAGGGTGTAGAAGAGCTAGCAATAATGGCAGATGAACTACAACAAGGTTAAAAAATAGGTGCACACTATGCAAGTTCAAGAGATTTTAATCGTTAAAAATGCTCATGAAAATTATGGTATATCTACAGAAGATATTAACCAAATTTCGAGAGTTCCTGCACTCATGCCTCTTCCTCTAAGACCTTCTGGTGTAAGAGGTTTATGCTCAGTTAGCGGAAGTGTTGTTTCTATGGTTGATATGAATATACTTTTAGATATGCCAGAAATTGATTTGGAGAATCCTAAAAGTAGACTTGTGAGTTTGAATGGTGCTCTCTCATCCAACACACTTTTAGTTTCAGATGTAGACAATACAGTCGAGATTAATGAAAAAAATATAGAATATATTGAGACGGAAAATGATCCTGTCATAGCAATATATAAGCATGAGAATATTCTTGTTCAAATTATTTCTTTAGAAGAGTTGTTTTCAAAAATGAACAGAGTTGAAATAGCTGCAAAAGAGATAGGCGCTGGAAAAGTTAAAGAGAGTGTAGACAAAGAAGAAGATAGCATTCGTTTTTTAATTTTTTCAATGGCGAATGAAAAGTACGCTTTAGAGATAGATTATCTCCAAGAGATTATATTGGCAGATTTAGAATACACTGAGATTGCAGGGAGTGCAGAGGATATTCTTGGTTTAATAACACTTAGAGAAGAGCTTTTACTTATCGTAGATCTTCGTGCATACTATGGGTTTGAAATGAAAAATAGTGATGAGAATAGAGTGCTAGTTATCTCTTATGACAATAAAAAGATAGGACTTCGAATTGACTCTATTATAGATATTCAAAATTTTTATAAAAAAGATATTGAGTTTATGGGTGATAGACTTGATGATAATAAAATAGCAGGAGTAATCCATGCAAAAGATTCTCTTATTTCATTTTTTGACAAGGATGTTATTACTGAGATATTTGCGCAGAATGACTCTTTTATTGATTCTGATACAAACAATAAAGAGATAAAAGTAGAAGAAGAGTCAGTAATGGAAATTATTGTTTTTAAACTTGCAGGCAAAGAGTATGCTTTTAATGTTGACTATGTGGATGAAATAATAGACAGAGTCCCTGCAACGGATGTCTCTTTTACTGATGCAGCGATTGATGGAATTATAAATATTCGAGGTCAAATTGTTACTATAGTTTCTCTCTTCACAAAGTTACATATTGAAGCAGTGATTGACAATGATTCTAAAATTATTGTTTGTAATATAGATGGCGATAAAATAGGTTTTGTTGTTGATAGTGTAAGTGATATACTAGATATTAGTGAAAAAGATATTGTAGAAGAAGAGAATAAATATTTTGATAGTGTTTTACATCTTGAAGATGGAAAGAGGTTAGTACTCTCTATGAACATAGAAAATATATTAAAAAAGGAGCCAATAGATGGCTAAACATATTTTAATAGTTGATGATTCAGCACTTGTGAGAAAACAACTGAGTGAGATGATAAATTCATTGGGATTTGAGATAGAGTTTGCAAAAAATGGTCGAGAAGCAGTAGATAAAGCAACTTCTACCCAATATGATGTCATCACAATGGATATTAATATGCCAATAATGGATGGTATAGAAGCAGTTCGCCAAATCATGCAAGCACAACCTACACCTATTTTAATGGTAAGTTCTCTTACAACAGATGATGCAACTATAACCATGGATGCTATGGATTTAGGAGCAGTAGATTATATTGCTAAACCAGGTACTATGAATGTTGGAAAAAATGAAAATCGTGAAGAGATTTTAAGTAAGGTGAGCTCTTTAAGTCGTATATCCCCAAGACGACTGAAGCGTCAGATGGCACGATCATCCTCGCGAGAGCGAAGACGAAGTGAACCAAGACAAAGTAGAGTGGTTTCATCAAGAGAAACAGCAAATGCTCTTACTTCTAAAGATATTGAAAAAGTGATTTTGATTGGTTCTTCTACTGGGGGACCTGGTTTGATAGAGCAGATCTGTTCCTCTTTACCAGCCAACTATAAACATCCTGTCTGTATTGTTCAGCATATGCCAGAGCAGTTTACAGCAGCCTTTGCACAGCGTTTAGATAGAGCAAGTATTTTACCTGTTCATGAGAGTAAGCAAAATATGGAACTTCTTCCAGGAAATGTTTATGTAGCTCGTGGTGGAGTCCATATGCATTTTGCAAAAAAAGTCTCTGGAAAGATTGTGATTAGAGAGGAAAAAGATAAGGGAACTTGCTTTTTTCAACCAAGTGTGAATGAGATGATGAAGAGTGCACTAGAAGTTTTCGGTGGTAAAAATTTAGTAGGTGTTATTCTTACTGGAATCGGTGATGATGGGGCAGATGCTATGGTAGCTATCAAAAAAGATGGTGCATATACACTTGGTGAGAGTGAAAATAGTGCAACAGTATATGGTATGCCAAAAGAAGCCTATGATAGAGGTGGTGTGCAAGAGCAGTTAGATTTCCCTGCTATACTTAAAAAAATTGCAACTCTAAGATAAGGAGATAGTAGATGGCATTAGTGAAAAAACATGTAGCTCAGGATGTTCCAGAATTAGAAACTTTTTCTAATCTAGAAGATGCCAAAGAGGCTTTTTTTGCAATAGATGAAGATTCTGATAAGGATTATATCGTTGATGAGATTGTGAAGTTTCATGGTGGGGGTGAGTTCTTAATAGAGTATATTCAAAATGATGATGTAGATAAAAATGTAGCGACAAAAGTTGCATCTGCTATCTCTTCTATGGATCCAGATGAGGCACCAATTGAGATGATTATGGATTTGTTAAAGCTTGAGAATGCTTACATACGAAATCTAGGTATATCCATGCTGAGAGATTTTGGTGATTCTATAAAATACTACATAGTGAAATTTCTCATTGGTGATGACAGAGATTTACGCATCTTTGCTATTAATGTTTTAGGAGATGTTGATTTTTCTGAATCTCGTGATATGCTTGTAGAACTTTTACAAAATGAAGAAGATATAAATGTTGCAATGACAGCAGTTGATTATATGGGTGAGATAGGAGAGGAGGAGGATATCCCTCTTTTAGAGTCATTAAAAGAACGATTTTCTGGTGAAGTATATGTTGAATTTGCCGTTGATGGTGCTGTCTCAATGATAAAAGGATAGTATATTATGGCACACTTATTATCAAAAGAGAATTTTACTAAGATTGGTGAATTTATTTATAGAAAAAGTGGTATCCATTTAGAAGTAGATAAACACTTTGATAAACTGGCTAAATACATAGATAAGCGCTCTAAAGAGTTGGAGTTAGATAACTTTAGAAAGTACTTCTTTAAACTTCGTTTTGAAGATAAAGATGGATTAGAGTTTCAAGAGTTAATGAATGCAATTACTGTAAATGAGACTTACTTCTTTAGAGAGAAAGATCAGTTTGAAGTTTTGGTAAATAAAATATTGCCAGAGCTCCATAGTCGCATGCCAGCTTCAAAACCTCTACGCATTTTATCCTCACCCTGTTCGACTGGGGAAGAACCTTACTCTATGATTTTACATATTGTAGAAGAGGGAACTATCGTAGAAGAGAGAGATATAGAAGTAGTTGGAATAGATATTGACTCTACTGTTATTAGAAAGGCACAGGTTGCAAAGTATAGTGATCGTTCTGTACATGCTATCCCAAAACCAATTTTAAATAAATGGTTTGTAAAAAAGCCTCTGGGATATGAGTTATGTGAAGATTTACAAGGAAGTGTTGATCTTCAAGTTGCAAATGTTTTTGATAAGGCACAGATGCGTAAGCTCGGAAAATTCGATGTAATATTTTCACGAAATATGCTTATCTATTTTGATGATGCATCAAGAAAAGAGGTTGCTATGACATTTTATGACATGTTAAACCCAGGTGGGTATGTTCTTTTAGGGCATGCTGAGTATATGAGTCGTATAGTTTCGGTATTTAAAGCGAAAAAAGTAGACTCAACACTGATATATCAAAAATAAAAATAATTTAAAAAATATAGGAGAATAATTATGCCATTAGTTATATTTGTAGACGATAGTGAGACGGCTTTAGCATCAACAAGAATGGTGACAAACTCAATGCCAATAGAAGTAAAACAGTATACAGAAGCACAAGTTGCTCTAGCAGAGATAAAAGCAGGTATGACTCCAGATTTAATTATTACAGATTTAAATATGCCAGTTATGAATGGCTTTGAATTTTTAAAAGGGCTTAGAGAAGTACCAGCAACAAAACGAACACCAACATTGATGCTTACAACAGAAACAAAACCTGAACTCAAACAGCAAGGTAAGGCTTTAGGTCTTACCGGATGGATAGTAAAACCTTTTAATCCTGCACAACTCAAACAAGCGATTACAAGAGTGCTACGCCTACCAGCATAAGGAATTTTAGATGATAATGCTTGATTCGATAGATGAACTGCTTGTTCACATAAAAGAGGTTCAACTTGATGTGATAAAACTCTCGAATGAATCTTTACTAAAGATGAGTAGCTATATGGAAAAAAATTCTCTTGAGATAGATGAAGAAATATCTACCGCTCTTCAGTATCAAGATATAATAACCCAGCAGCTTAATGCGACGATAGAAGCTATAGATAGTATGCAAAAGAGTATAGATATTTTTTCTCATGCATATAAAAATGATGAGGAATTAGCCAATGAGAGTATTAGTAAACTTAAAGAGAAGTTGAATAGTACGCTTCAAGAGGCTAAGGATAAAAAACACAGATTCTCTGGAAAAGTTGCAGATGATGCTGCAGATGACGAGATAGAATTTTTTTAGGAGAATGGTATGTCAACAGTAATGGTTGTAGATGATTCAAAGACGGTGAGAAACTATCATAGTGCTATACTCAAAACGATGGGTATGGAAATTGTAGAAGCTGAAAATGGTATGGAAGCCTTAGAAAAAAGTTTAGGGGCAACAATAGATCTCTATTTAGTTGATGTAAATATGCCTATTATGGATGGATACTCCTTTATAAAAGATTTGAGAAAGCAAGAGGCACATAAAAATGCTCCTGTCATTATGGTGACAACGCAAGCAAAAGAAGAAGATAAAATTAATGCTTATAAGGTTGGAGCGAATCTGTTTGAAACAAAACCTATTAAGCCTGATCAACTTCAAGCATATATAGATATACTAGTAAAATAAATAAGGAGATATTATGGATCCATTATTAGAACAGTTTTTAAGTGAAGCGAGAGAGAATCTTGCCTTTATTGACCAAAATATCGGAGAGATTGGTGGAGATGATCCTGAGCTTTTAAACTCTGTCTTTCGTGCTGCACATACACTTAAGGGTGGAAGTGGTATTGTTGGGTTTGAAGCTGTAAAGAACATCACACACCATGCTGAAGATTTGCTAGACATGTTGCGTGCTGGTAAAATAGAGTTTGTAGATACTATGGTAGATGTTTTATATGATGCCTTTGATGAAGTTGTAAACTTAGTTGAAGCAGCAGAAGAGACAGGTGATATAGTTGATGCAGATGAAGATACAGTAAATACAATTATTGCTAACCTGAGTGAGCAGATGGGGAAAGAGGTAGAGGGTGAAGCTTCTTGGGAACTTCCATTTACTTTAGCAGAGAGTGAATCAATCATCAACCTTCCTATGAATACTCTTCGTGGTGTATCATCTGTAAAAATTCCTTTCGTAAATACAGAGATAAATGAAGCGTTTTGTACGACTGCAAATCTCTATGCTGTCACTTTTGATGTAGATGACTCATGTATGGTTTATGGAAATGATCCCGTCTATACTTTAAGTCTTTTAGAAGATAAAGTAATAGGTGTGTTTTCATGTATGAGTGATGAGAATGCTAAAAGTGTTTTAAGTGGTACTGAAGATGAGGATGGACTTCTCTTAAAGTCTTCTATAGTAGCCTTTATTTATGCTACTTATGAAGAGATAGAAGACTCCCTTTTTAACTTTATAGATGAGTTAGAACTTTTACCATTAGATATAAACACGCTTCTTTCTCTGTCTGTTGGAGACAGAGGACACCAAATAGACTCACTAAAAGAGCTCTCAAGTATCGCAGATGATTTTGATCTTACTACTATAAAAGATGAGGTTGAAAACTCTTTAGAGCTTGTAGGTGTTGATACTATTCAATACGCAAAATTACAAAGATTTTTAGATATTGTAGGTCTTATCAAAGATGAAGATACTACAAAACTAAATCCTTTCTTTCAAACACTCTCTATAGGTGAGGCATATAGTGCAGATGCAGATGGAAGTAGTGCTAGTAGTGAAAGTGAAGTAGCTGTAAAACCTTCAAATGAAGCGGTTGCAGTTGAGCAGGAGAGTACACAGAAGAGCTCTTTTGAAGCACCAGCAGAGCTAAATGAAACAGTAGAAGCAACCTTAGAAGAGATCTTTGCACAACAGAGAAAAGCAATAGAGTATATAGAAAACGACGAAGATCTTCTTCGAGTTGTTGTTACTTTAGAAAAAGCGCGTAAATATATGCCTGATATGCCAGAATTAACGACACTTGATGATGTAAAAGCCTTTTTAAATGGAGATAAACCAAGTGAAACTGTAGTAGTTGAAGAAAAAGTAAAACCTGCAGTAGAATCGACTCCTAGTGTGGTAGAGACAAAAGCAGAAGTAGTGAAGAGTGAAGTTGTAACTTCTGTAGCACCTACGGCGAAAAAAGCAAAAGAAGCTGTAAAAAAAGCACCAAAAGAGGAGAAGCAAAAGGCTGTTGTTGGGAAGACTGTAAAAGTTGAACAGGAGTCTATTGATTCACTTATGAATGTTGTTGGGGAACTTTTAGTCGCGAAAAACTCACTGCCATATTTAGCTGATAATGTTGTAGGTATGACACATGATCAGATTAAGCGTGAGATTATGGATAAGTATATCTTTATCAATCGTTTATCAGAACAACTACAAGACTTAATCATGGGTATGCGTATGTTACCTATCTCGTATGTCTTTGATAGATACCCTAAACTTGTGCGTGATATTGCAAAAACTTTAGGGAAAAAAGTGAAACTTGAGATGGAAGGTGGTGCGACGAAACTTGATAAGAATATGATTGAGATGCTTGCTGACCCTATGATTCATATTATGAGAAACTCACTTGATCATGGTATTGAAATGCCTGAGGTGCGTGAACAAAAGGGTAAAAACCCTATGGGACTTGTGAAGCTCAATGCCTATGCACAGTCGGATAGAATTATTATTGAAATTGTTGATGATGGTGCTGGAATAAATGTCGAACGCGTTGCTTCAAAAGTACTCGAAAAAGGGCTTATGACTCCAGAGCAAATTGATGCACTCAGTGAAAAAGAGATGGCGGAGTTAGTACTACTTCCTGGTCTCTCAACAGCAGAATCAATTACAGAGTTTAGTGGTCGTGGTGTTGGAATGGATGTTGTAAAAAAATCTATTGAGAGTTTTGGTGGGAGTATTGGGATTGTTACAAAAGCAAATGAGGGAACAGTTATCACTTTAGCGATTCCTATGTCGCTTGCTGTAACATCACTCCTTCATATTGAAATGAACACTATTCACTATGGTATTCCGATGGATAGTGTGAGTGAAACTGTTAAAATAGAGCGTTCCGAGATAGAGTATCTTCATAATGAACCATTTGTATATATTCGTGGAGATGTGATACCACTTCTTTTCATTAAGTCTATGTTAAATGAAGAAGATATGGAAGATAAACCACTCTCTATAGTAGTGCTTAACATCAAAGATAATCTTCTTGCTGTAGTAGTAAATGAGTTCTTAGGACAACTTGATGTTGTGCAAAAACCACTTGTTGGCATCATGGAGGGGCATCCGCTCTTTAGTGGAACAGCACTGCTTGGAAATGGTCAAATTATTATGGCTATCGATCCACTGGGTCTTTTGGGAATCTCTCAAAAACTCAAAGAAGATATACAAGTAGCATAGGAGCTAGTATGACAGATTTAATAGTTTTTAATGTTGCAAGTAATAGATATGCTATGAATATTGAAAATGTTCAGCGTATTGTTCAAGCTACAGAACTGACAAACATACCTAATGCACATCACTATATAGATGGAATGATGTCCTATGAGGGCAAAATTATTAAGATTTTGAATTTTCGTAAGTTAATTCATGCACAGACATATGAAGAAGAACTCAATACACTTTTTGCATCATTAAAAGAAGCACATGGAGATTGGGTAACTGCGTTGAGAGTTTCTTTAGAAAAAGGAACACCTTTTGCAAAAACCTTAGATCCTCATGCCTGTGGACTTGGAAAATGGATAGACTCTTTTACGGCTTATGATGATCATGTGACTGAAATTTTAAGTGAACTTATAGAGTATCATAGTCGTTTACATGTAACAGGTGGAGTTGCCCTAGATATCTATAAAAAAGATGTTCAAGAAGCGCAAAAAATTTTAAATGTAGAGATAGCAGAGATATATGAGCATACTATGGATACCTTAGATAGGTTTGTAAAAGAGATGGATGTTGTTGCAAATTCTCTACAAAAACTCATCATTTATGATAATAATGGGGTGCTATTTGCTATTAAAGTAGACACCATTGAAGATATAGCACATGTAGAAGAGAGTACTTTAATAAGTGCTGATAGTGAAGATGATATGAGCGAATTTTTAGATCTCGATGGTGTTTTAGATTTAGATGGGCTACTTATAAATGTTATAAAAACAGTACGACTACCAAAGTAAAGGATAAGAGATGTCAATAACATACGAAAACAATGAAGCAAACTTTACCTCAGTGATATATGAAGATGAAGTGGTCGCATTTAGAGATTTTTTACAAGAGAAAGCGGGAGAGGAGTTATCTTTAAACTTTCAAGAGTGTGAAGATATCCATCTTGCTATTTTGCAACTTATTATGGCTTATAAAAAAAGTTATAGTTGTTCTTATACATTTGGGGAGAAAAAGAGACTTTTTCAAATAGTTTTAGAGGGATTTTACACTAGTGAAGACCATTGTAATTAGTAACAGAAAAGGTGGATCTGCGAAAACTACCACTGCCGTAAATATTGCAAGTGGTTTAGCAAAGTATGGTTCAGTGCTTCTTCTTGACTTAGATACACAAGGGCATGCTTCTATAGGTGTGGGTTGTGAGCCGAGTGAGACTCTTGGCGTGCACTCTATCTTTGATGGATCTACTTTGAGCGAAACTTTTATACCTACTGTTCACGATAATCTTACACTCTCTCCCGCCCTTATTCATTTTGATGTATATGAGTATGCAGATTTAAGAGGGATTTTAAAAAATCGTTTTAAGAGGGAAAAAATTGCAGACTTTTTTGACTACTGTGTGATAGATACTCCTCCCACTTTTGATGCACTTTTAAAAAATTCTTTAGAAGTAGCTGATAGTGTTCTTATACCTTTTGTTCCCCATCACTTAGGGGTAGTGGCTGTGGGACAGATGCTTCGGGCACTCTATAAAAGTGCAAAAGCGCAAGAGCGTGAGATAGTAGATATCTCTATACTTCCCGTAATGTATAATCCGCATATAAATGAGCATAAAGAGTCTGTACAAAAAGTAAAAACTTCTTTTGGCGCAGAGAAATTACTCTCACCCATAGGCATAGATATTAAATTAGCACAGCAGTTTGAATCAGGTTCTCCTATCATTTTAGATGATAGACGCTCTAAGGGTATGAAGGATTACAAAAAATGTGTGCAAGAGTTACAAGAGAGACTCTAAGATGCAAACGATAACTCATAAACTCAAAATCTTAATTTGTGAGGCAGATGTACGCGTTTTAAGTAGGTTAGAGTCATGGGTACAAACGATAGGTGAAGAGAGTGTCATAGTTGATGATGCCATTGTAGCCTTAGAACTTTTTAAAGAGCATAATCCTGATATTATTTTAATAGCACAAGAGTTAAAAAATATGGGTGGACTTGAGCTCCTTGAAAAGATTAAAGAGATAAATCCAAACCAAGCTACGATATTGATGTTAAGTGTTGATTATGGAGATGTCTTTAAACACGCAATAGATCTGCAAGTTGATAGATATTTAAATAAACCAGTAGAAGCACAACCCCTTTTTCAAGCCATAGAGTCTCTCTCTCAAGAAAAAATATTGTACAAAGAGTTTATAGCTCAAAAAAGAACACTTGAGGATTACAAAAATGCTATAGATCTCTCTTTTAGTGTTTCTCGTCATGATATAGAGGGAAATATTACTTATGTAAATAACCTTTTTTGTAGAACTACAAAAACAGATTATTCTGATGCAATGAGGGGTGTGATTAATCCTCTTCACAATTCCAATGAAAATATGGAATTAGTATGGGATATATTAAAGAGTGATGCTATTTACAGAGGTAGGCAGGTTTTTAAACTAGAAGATGAGAAGGAGAGGATTGTTGATGTAACTGCTGTCGCCCTTAAAAATGAGATGGGAGTTGTGAGTGAGTATCTTGTCTTTTCGGATGATGTGACAGATATTGTACATGCAGCTCGAAAAATAAAAGATCAAGAACTTGATATTCGACTTGAAAAATTGAATCATGCAAGAGAGTTAAATAGTGTAAAAGACTCTTTCTTGACTATATTTACACATGAGCTAAAAACTCCACTGAACTCTATTATTAATTTTTCAGAGTATATCTCAAAGCATTTAGCAAAAGAGGAGTTTAAGAAGAAAGAGAGCTTACTGAATCAAGTTAATGAGATAAATATAAGTGGCTATCTTATGCTTGATATGATTACAAATCTTATGGAAGCAATAAAACTCAAAGATTCTAATATATCTTTAAAAATAGAAGAGATAGAACTCTTTAAAACAATTCAATTAATTACCCAACTAAGTGTTAATGTAAATAACATAGAAATAGAAATAAATATAAATGAAGCAGTAAATTCTAATATTTTTAGTGATGAAAATCGTTTTGGACAGATAATAGCTAATATACTCTCAAATGCTTTGAAATATGCAACATCAAAAATTAAAATAGAGATAGAGTGTAGTGAGGATACTTTTAGAGTTGAAATAATGGATGATGGAAAAGGTTTCTCAGATACAAGACAACTCTTTAATCTCTTTGAACAGTCCGATGCAAATAGTTTAACAAGAGAAGCAACAGGAACGGGTGTAGGACTCTATATTGTTAAACAACTTTGTGATAGAATGTCTTATAATATTGAACTCTCTAAAAGTGATGTTTTAGGTGGTGCGGCAGTTATTGTGAAAGGAAAAAGGGATATACGCGAATGAACTTACTTATTGTAGATGATAACAAAAATAATAGAATGATTTTGAGTCTTCTTTTAGAAGATTACATGGATGAAAATGATAATGTAGAGTTTACTATAGATGAAGCAGTTGATGGACTAGAAGCTGTTCGTATGTGTGATGAACAAGAGTATGATATCGTTTTTATGGACATAATGATGCCAAATCTTGATGGTATAGAAGCAACGAAACTTATTCGTCAAAAGCATAAAAAGATGATGGTTATTGCTGTCTCTGCTGTGGATGATTTTGAACGCCAAAAAGAGATTTTAAATAGTGGTGCTGAGGATTATGTATCTAAGCCAGTAAATGCTGATATTTTTAACACAAGAGTTGAAAACTATGTGAGTTTAGTAAATTCTCGAAAAAACCACAACACTACAGCAAAAACAAGTGAAAATGGTATCAACCTCTTTACAAAAGATATTTTTAGTAGATATACAAACTTTATCTTAACTGATGAGGATGCACTCTCAGAATTATGGGAGTATTATCTTTTAAATCCTGAAGAGAAGTGTGATAACTTAAGTGATGTAATCCGTGCACTCTTCTCCATAGCTGAGGTACAGTTCAAGCTTAAGGTAAAAAGTAATATCTATGAAGAAGAGTCTGAGGAGCATAAATATTTTACGATTACAAACATAGATAAGGTACCTGAAAAGATTGTAATGCTTTTACTCAAAAAGAATGAAGTAAAGTGTGAGTATAAGTTAGAGGGAGATAAACTCTCTTTTAAGCTCTCTAAAGTAGTCGAAGAGATAGTTCCTTTAGAAGTTGTACCTGAAGTAGTTACTGCTTCTACTCACGAGGAAATCACACCTGTCGTGGTAGAGCCACAGTCTCCAGTAGAGAATAGTGCTTATGAGTCACAATCTCTTCAAGTTTTTGACTATATTGACTCTTATGATATGGATGATTTAGAGGAGTATGCAAGTAGACTTAGCTCTCTTATGCTTATTGTTGGAAGTGCAGATGTTGAAGCTAATGAGGTAGTGGAAATCTATACATATATTGAGAAGATAGGTTCTATCCTCTCTTCATACTCTGAAGTCTATCCTATATCTCAAGCTTTAAGTGCTCTTGCATCAGATATGTCAACACATACAGATGAGTTTATTAAAAACTCAGAAGCCCTTGGTCCAATGTGTGCTGCCTTTAGTAAGGATTTGAGTAACTGGATAGAGATGTCTTTTCATACAGGTGCTCCAAGTGTGGACTTTATGAATGATACTATTGTTGTGAATTGTCAGACTATAGGCGGAATGCTTAAAATGGATGAAGTACCAGCAGATGGTGATGATTTTGATGATATTTTTGATTTTTAGGAGTTTAAGTGCATTTGCATAAATAACCCCAACTTCAGAGGCTTAAAAAGAGGGCTAATGTAAGGCGAAAGGTTGCAGGAGCTACTCGTAGCTTCAATGCCTTTTAACGAAGCAGTAGCCCTCTTTTTAAACCTCCCTTCGGGCAACAAGTAAATAGCCCTATTGCGTCGTTAGATTTTATTGAATTAGCTACGGCTAGTCCTGCAAAAATCTGCCTAGCACTAGAGCTATTTACTTGTTGCTGAAGTTGGGGTTATTTATGCAAAGGCACTTATAATGTATAAAGTAACGGTAATGAATCCATGTAGCTGTTTTATAAAGAATGGTTTAGTAGATGTTCAAGACTTCTCTTCAAAAGAGGAAGCAAAAAAAGAGGCAGAGTCACTGCTACACAGAATGCAGACTACTTTTTGTGGAAAACATGAGTTTAGTATGAGTGAGCAGTTTGGTTCATTTACTATTTTTACAAGAGCAAGAAGTTAGAGAAAAATCTCTATAGCTCTTGCTAAATCCTCTTTCGTGTCTATTCCAAAACCAGTAGATGTTACTTTTACCATAGTTATATTTTTTTGATGATAAATTGCACGAAGTTGCTCTAGTTTTTCTATATCTTCTATAGGTGCATCACTGAGTGAGCAAAACTCTTGTAAACTTTTTTTAGAAAATCCATAAATCCCTATATGCCCAAAATATTTTGCTCCACCACCTTGGTTATAGGGGATAGCTGAACGAGAGAAGTAGATAGCATTGTCTGCATCATCAAGGACCACTTTTACAAGGTTTGGATCCTCTGCTGCTTGGGCATTGATGGCATTGTAGCAACTTCCCATTATAAAAGGTTCATTCCTTTTTTGTAATGATTGGAGTTTGCGCATTAAAGACTCTACAACATCAGGCTCAATAAAAGGCTCATCTGCTTGAACATTGATGATGAGTTCATCATCTTTTAGTTTGAAAATAGTAGCACACTCATGGATTCTATCTGTACCACTTTTATGTGTAGTAGATGTAAGCATAGCCTCGATACCATGAGCCTTACATACTTCTATGATCTTTTCATCATCAGCTGCTACAACTACTCTGTCTAGATGTGCCACTCTTTGAACAGTTCTCACAACCATTGGAAGCCCACCAATATCTGCTAAAACTTTTTGAGGAAAACGCGAAGATGCTAATCGTGCTGGAATAATAATCATTTAATGCCTTTAAGTTATAATTACGAAATTATATCTAAACTACTATCAAGGTTATATCAAGACATGACACTTTATCAACCTGAGTCTGGCTACTGTTACAATGCGGACTCTCTTTTTTTATATGATTTTATAAACTCTTTTAAACCAAATGGAAAGGTTCTTGATGTTGGTGCTGGATGTGGGATTGTTGGTCTTTTAGTAGCACGAGACAATCCTAATATTACACTTCAAGCCGTTGAAAAACAGAGTATATTTGTAAAGTATGCAGAGAAAAATGCTAATGAAAATGAGATAAAGTATAGTATTTATGAGAGTGATTTTTTGGAGTTAGAAGTAGATGAGAAGTATGATTATATAGTCTCAAATCCTCCTTTTTACCCTGAAGGTGTACGAAAAAGTGAAAATGAAATTTTGCAAAAGGCGCGTTATAGTGATAACCTTCCTCTTAAGGCATTTTTTAAAAAAGTCTCACAACTCTTAAAGCCACATGCCCACTTTATATTTTGTTATGACCCTTTAGCTTTTGGAGAAATATGTGTTGCCTTGTCGGAAGTGAAGATGCGAGTGGTGGATGTTCAGTTTGTGCATCCTAAAATTGGAAAAGGTGCATCACTTGTGATGATCCATGCAAGAAATGGTTCAAAATCAATGATGCATGTAAAAGCTCCTTTTATTACAATGGAGCAGGGTGCGTATACACCTAAAGTAAAAGAAATATTTCAAAAAGCAAATACAGAGAGTATAAAATGTCAACTATAATGAAAAAAGAGGGATATCCTTACGCCTTTGATTACTCAGCATGTGCTAGTTGTGGTGGTAAATGCTGTACTGGAGAGAGTGGTTATATATTTGTTTCCATAAGTGAAATAAAAAAAATAGCGGCACATTTAAATCTAAGTGTTAATGATTTTGGTGTAAAATATCTCTACAAATCAGGGTATAAATACTCAATAAATGAAGTCAAACAAGAAGATGGTTCTTATGAGTGTGTCTTTTTTGACAAGGCTATTGGTGGATGCAAGATATATGAAGTGCGTCCTTCTCAATGTATAAAATTTCCATTTTGGGACTATTATAGAAGTCGAATTGATGAGTTAAAAGAAGAGTGCCCGGGGATAATAGATGTTTAAAATAATTTCACTTATAGTTGTTACACTCCTTTTGGCATCGTGTTCGCTGATGCAGACAAAAGCTCTCGCCCCAAATGAGAAGGCTTTTGAAGATGAAGATATGTATATACTTTTTGCTTTGCGTGCAGAAGAAGTAGGCTCGTACAAAAGTGCATCAGATATCTTTACTTCAATCTATCAAAAATCAAAGAAAAAAGAGTATCTTTATAGATCTATAGAAAATAATTTAGCTGCCAAAGAGAATGAAAAAGTTTTGCAAAGAGTTGATGCATACTTAGAGGTGTATCCTAATGATGTAAAGCTCTTACGACTCAAGGTCATCGCCCTTGTCTCTTTAGATAAACTTCAAGAGGCAAAAGTTATAGCTGCTAATTTAGCCAAAGATACACAAGCGGCAAATGATTACCTTTTAACAAGTGAAATATATATAAAACTTCAAAAGTATGATATGGCAGTGCGTTACTTAGAGAGTGCTTATGCTAAAAAACACGATGAAAATATTTTAGATAAGATGTCTATTATCTTATATGTAAATTTAGGAAAGAAGAAAGAGGCAATAGCACAGTTAGAAACACACTCTCGAATGATTGGATGTTCACAAAAGATATGTTCTCGGCTTATTGCATTTTATAGTAATGATAATAACCTAGATGGGATACTCTCTACCTATCTTAGACTTTATGAAGTAAATTCAAATGAAGAGATTAGAAAAAAAATTATTCAGATATATAGCTATAAACAGGATTATAAAAATCTACAAATATTTTTAGAAAAAACGGGTTCGGATGATGCAATTCTTCTTCAGTTATACTCTTCTAAAAAAGAGTATAAAAAAGCATATCCTTTAGCGGATAAGCTATATGCTGAAACTTCCGATATAAATTATCTTGGACAGAGTGCAATTTTTGAGTATGAGAGTGAAAAAGGTGAAAAATCTAAGAAACTTTTAGATAAAGTTGTAAACAGACTAGAGCGTGTAGTTGATGCTAAGCCTGACCCTTTGTATCTTAACTATTTAGGCTACATTCTTATCGATCATGATATTGATGTGAAAAAAGGTATGGGGTATATTACTGAAGTTATAAAAAAACAACCAAATTCCGCTTATTATTTAGACTCTTTGGCTTGGGGATATTATAAGCTTTCAGAGTGTAAAAAAGCCAAAGAGTTGATTTTGAAAGTGGAAAAACTAGAGGGTGGAGATGACCCAGAAGTTTCACTCCATGCCCAAGAGATAGAGAAGTGTTTAAATAATAAAAAGGTGAAAAAATAGAGTATGATTTTAGATGATATAATAAAAAAGACAAAAGAAGATTTAGTAGAGCGCGAAAAAAAGTTTTCACTTGATTGGTTGGGTCGTTCCCTTGCCTTTAACGCTAGAGCACCCCGTGATGTGATTCCTTACCTAAAAGCAACAGAGGAGGATCCTTATCGTATCATCTCTGAGGTGAAAAAAGCATCTCCATCAAAGGGTGTTATTCGTGAAGATTTTGATCCTATCGCTATTGCGCAGAGTTATGAGAGAGGGGGAGCAAGTGCTATCTCTATTCTGACAGAACCTCACTTCTTTCAAGGAAGTCTTGATTATCTTGGTGGGATTCGCCGTTATGTAGGTATTCCACTGTTGAGAAAAGATTTTATTGTCTCTAAGTATCAAGTTTTAGAGGCTATGGTTCATGGTGCTGATTTTATACTGCTTATCGCTGCTGCACTCTCAAAAAAAGAGTTAAAAGATCTGCTAAACTATACGAGACACTTAGGTATGGAAGCACTTGTTGAGGTGCATGATAAGCCAGATTTAGTAAAAGCTATCTATGCAGGGAGTGATATCATAGGTATAAACCATAGAAATCTGCAAACATTTGAGATGAATATGAATCTTTCTTATGATTTGATTCCTCTTATTCCAAATGGAAAAATCATCGTTGCTGAGAGTGGGATTTATGAGCATGGACAGCTTGAAGATTTAAGTAAAGCAGGTGTTGATGCCTTCTTAGTGGGTGAGTCTCTTATGCGAACAGATAACGAGGAAGAAGCCCTTAAAATTCTTAAAAATGGAGAGAAGTAATATGATAAAAAGAAAATTAATTATTTTAGCAACTCTTGCATCAACGGTGATGTTTAGTGGATGTACGCAAGAAACACAAAATAAAATCGGTCGTAGTCTTCAAAACTGGACAGGAACAAATGGTGTTTTAGATATCTATATGGGTGAAAAACTTGTACAGAGATATATCAAGATAGATAAACTCTCAACTGCTGAGGCAAGTGATGGTAGCGGTGTCTCTCGGCACTACAGATATGGATATGGTTATTTAGATATAAATCAAAACTATAAAATAGATGCAGGTGAGAAAAAACTCTACTTTGAAGTGAGCAACTACTCAACTCCTTATATCTTTTATGATAACCCAGGAAGTAATTAGTGGAGATCATAGAACTTTTTAAATACCTTGTAAATAGTAAAAGTGAAACACCTGATGATGGTGGTTTACTTGATTTTATAGAGGAGTATCTTGAGGGGTTTGAAGCTATTCGCATAGATAAAGAGGATGTAAAAAATCTCTTTATTTATAAAAAATTTGGTGAGGGTGAGCATCTCTGTTTTGCAGGACATGTAGATGTTGTTCCTGCTGGGAAAAATTGGGAGAGTAGCCCTTACGAAGCAACTGAGAGAGATGGCTATATCTATGGTCGTGGTACACAAGACATGAAGAGTGGAGTGGCTGCCTTTACGCAAGCTGTAAAAGAGGCAGAAAATTTTAGCGGAACACTTTCGCTGATGCTCACTTCTGATGAAGAGGGCGATGCCATCAATGGAACTGTGAAGATATTAGAGTTTTTGCAAAACAATGATATGCTTCCTGATGCATGTATTGTAGCTGAGCCTACTTGTGAAGAGCAGTTTGGTGATGCTATAAAAGTAGGGCGTCGTGGTTCTATTAATGGTTATATTACGCTCAAGGGGAAGCAGGGTCATGCTGCCTATCCTGAAAAAGCTATAAACCCCATACACAACATCTCTCAAGTTTTAGGCTCAATGGCTGGAGTTGATTTAGATAATGGGGATGAATTTTTTGCTCCTAGCAAGTTTGTAGTGACAGATATTCGCTCTGGTATGCAGGTAACAAATGTTACACCAAATGATCTTGAAATGATGTTTAATGTGCGAAACAACACAAAAACTACACAAAAAGAGATTAGACTCTTTGTAAAGAAACATTTTAAAGAGTTGGATTATGATCTTCGTTTAACACAGGGTTCTTACCCTTTTAAAACAGATACAGATACAAAACTTGTACAGAGAATCGATGCATCTATAAAAAGAGTAACAGGAATACAAACAAAACACTCAACAGCAGGTGGCACAAGTGATGCACGATTTATAGCACCATTGGGTGTGGCTGTTATAGAATTTGGTGTGAAAAATGATACTATTCACTCTGTTAATGAGAGAACGACAAGAGCAGAAGTTGAAGGTTTATATCAAGTTTTCAAAGATTTTATAGGGAGTTGGGAGTAAGATAATGAAAAGTTTACTATTTTTATTAATGATAACAGGTGCACTCTTTGCAAATGATCTTGGCTGGTCACATGATTATGAAGCTGCACTACAAAAAGCCAAAAAAGAGCACAAACTTGTTTATATTCTTATTACCTCTGATAGTTGTCACTGGTGTAGAAAGTTTGAGTCTACTACTTTAAAAGATAAAACAATTTTAAAGCGACTTTATAAAGAGTTTGTAACTGTACATCTTTCAAGGGATCGTCACAAAATTCCAAAAGTTTTTGAAACTGCACCTGTTCCCCGACACTATTTTGTAGATACAAATGGAAAGATACTCTACTCATCATTAGGGTTTCGTGGTGTAGATTGTTTTGATGCTTTTATGGATAATGCAGAACAAAAATTTCAAGTTAGTGAATAGAATTTTAAAATGAATATAAGGGGCTTTGCTCCTTATATTGTATAAAACAAAGGATTTAAAAATGGATTTCGTTCAAACAAATAGTGCCCCATCAGCGATAGGGCCATACTCACAAGCAGTTGTAGCAAATGGCATAGTCTATACATCAGGGCAAATAGCTCTACTTCCTGATGGAAGTGACACTATTTTAAATCAAGATGTAGTTGCACAAACAAAACAGGTTATGCAGAACTTAGAAGCTGTTTTAGTTGCAGGTGGAAGCTCTTTAGATAGCGTTTTAAAGACAACTATCTTTTTAGCAAGTATGGATGACTTTGCAGTTGTAAATGCTATTTATGAAGAGTTCTTTGCTTCTCATAAGCCAGCGCGTGCAACAGTAGCTGTAAAAACTTTACCAAAAAATGCACTTGTTGAGATAGATGCTGTCGCTTTACTTAAGTGATTAAATAAAACTTAAAGCTTATTAGGATATAATTCCGAACTTTTTGTAGAAATACATATAAATTTCAAGGACTGTAGATGTACGCAATTATTAAAAATGGTGGAAAGCAGTATAAAGTTCAAGAGGGCGATGAGTTATCTTTAGATAAAATGTCACTTGAAGCTGGTACTGTTGTAGAGATTAAAGAAGTTTTAGCAGTTAACGCTGGTGAACTTAAAATGGGAGCTCCTTTTGTTGAAGGCGCTGTAGTAACTGCTGAAGTTATGAGAGAAGGGCGTGATAGAAAGGTAATTACTTTCAAAAAGCGTCGTCGTAAAGATAGTAAAGTGAAGCGTGGTTTCAGAAGAGACTACACTCGTGTTAGAATCACGAAAATAGCTGCTTAATTAGCAGTTGTAATTTAAATCTAAAAGCGGTTTTACACCGTGAATTACAATGCAACTAGTTGCATGAGCCTTACGCTGAGTAAAACTAAGCGTTAGCGTAATAGAAGGGACTTTGTTCCTTCTATGTATAAATAGTGAACCAAATTTAAGGAGAATATTATGGCACATAAGAAAGGTCAAGGTAGTACACAGAATAATCGTGACTCAGCTGGTAGAAGACTTGGTGTAAAGAAATATGGTGGAGAAGCTGTTATCGCTGGTAACATCATCATCCGTCAGCGTGGTACGAAAGTACATCCAGGTAAAAATGTAGGTATGGGAAAAGATCATACTCTATTTGCTTTAGTTGATGGTGTTGTAGCTTTTGAGCGTAAAGATAAAAAACGCCAACAAGTTTCAATCATTACTGCTGCGTAATTCTACAAATATTTGAGCCTTATGGCTCATCTATTTTTTCTTCATTTAAAAACTCTTATAAGTTTTCATTCAATAATAAATATTTAACAATTTACTCTTCTTTAGAATTAATATGCAAAATAGTAAATTTTTAAGTTTTTAGATTATAAGATCTATTACTCTAAACAGCAAGGATTACAAATGTTTACAGATAGTGTCGAGTTAACAGTTTCATCAGGAAAAGGTGGACAAGGGTGTGTAGCATTCCGTCGTGAAAAATTTGTACTCAATGGTGGTCCAAATGGTGGTGATGGTGGAAAAGGTGGAGATGTATGGTTTAAGTGTGATAATAACACCCATACACTCTCTCACTTTCAAAGAAAGATGCACATTAAAGCTGAGGGTGGAAAACCAGGTGAGGGTTCAAACTGTACTGGAAAATCTGGAAATAAAAAAGTTATTATAGTGCCTCCAGGGACACAGATTATTGATACTGAGACAGGTGATGTTCTTTTTGATATGTTAGAAGATGGACAAGAAGAGAAGTTTTTACAAGGTGGTAAAGGTGGACTTGGAAATACTCACTTTAAATCACCAACAAATCAGAGACCTACCTACGCACAACCTGGTGAAAAGGGGGAGACAAGAGCAATTAAACTTGATCTTAAACTCATTGCAGATATCGGTTTAGTTGGATTTCCAAATGTTGGAAAGTCTACACTTATCTCAACAGTTTCAAATGCAAGACCTGAGATAGCAAATTATGAGTTTACAACACTTACACCTAAGCTCGGTCAAGTAAATATTGGTGATTATGAGTCATTTGTTATGGCTGATATTCCAGGTATTATTGGTGGAGCACATGAGGGAAAAGGTTTAGGAATCAAATTTTTACGCCATATTGAGCGTACGAAAATTTTACTTTACATGGTAGACTTAGGAAACTATAGAGAACTCAAAGAGCAGATAGAAGTACTCAAAGATGAGATAGCTTCATTTTCTGAAATTTTAGGAAGTTCAAAATTTGCTATAGCTCTCACGCGTGTAGATATCGTACCTCCAAATGAGACAGAGGCGTTAGTAAATGGCTTTTTAGAGCTTCTTGGTTTAGAAAAATCATATAAAAATGAGTTTAACTTTGATAATGATATGCCATTTTTTGTGCAAGAGTCTGCAGATGAAGAACTTGGCTTTGAGAGAGAAAAACCGTATCTTGTTGCACCTATCTCTTCAGCGACAAACAAAAATATAGAAGCATTGAAATACGCACTCTTTAATTTAGTACAATCTGATAGAAAGTAGCTCAAATGAGAAGAGTTGTTGTTAAGGTTGGTAGTGCTGTTTTAACGCAAGATAACTCTGTTGCCTATGAGAGAATGCAAAAGCTTGTAGACTTTTTAGCAGAACTTAGAAAAAAAAATGAAGTTATATTAGTCTCTTCGGGTGCTGTTTCTGCTGGGTATACAAAATTAAAACTCGATAGAACTCTCATCGCAAATAAACAGGCACTTGCATCATTAGGGCAGCCTATTTTGATGAATAAATATGCTAGAAAATTTGCAAAATATAAAATACTCTGCTCTCAAGTCTTAGTAACAGCAGCAAATCTCAATAAATCTGATGATGTTCAAAGGGTGAGAAGTACAATAAATGTACTTATTGCTAATGGAATTATCCCTATTGTTAATGAAAACGATGCAACTTCTACTAATGAACTTGAAGTTGGGGATAATGATCAACTCTCTGCATATATTGCAAAGGGTTTAGAAGCAGATATTTTAATTATTCTCTCTGATATTGATGCCTATTACGATGCAGATCCTAGAGTAGATGAGAGTGCAAAAGTTCTTAAAGTTGTCAATGAGATAAGTAAAGAAGAGTTAAGCAGAGACGCGACACCAAACAATATTTTTGCGACAGGTGGTATTGTCACAAAACTTAAAGCAGCGGCACTCTTACTCAAGGCAGATATTGATACTTTTTTGGCCTCTGGTTTTGATTTGAGTGATGTTAAAAGTTATACTTTAGAAAATAATCATAAGGGTGGAACACTCTTTACAAAGGCAAAGTAGATGAATGTAATCTTTATGGGTACACCTGATTATGCAGAGAAGATTTTAGAGCGATTAGTTTTAGATAGTGAGATAAATGTTGTTGCAGTTTACACACAACCAGATAAGCCAGTGGGACGAAAGAAACTCCTTACTGCTCCTCCTGTTAAAACGCTTGCTTTAAAAAATAGTATAGATGTCTATCAACCTCAGAGATTAAGAGATGATGGAGTTGTAGCTGAATTACTTAAAATTAAATGCGATTATATCGTAGTTGCAGCGTATGGTCAGATACTCCCTTTAGCTATTTTAAATCACGCGCCATGTATTAATCTGCATGCTTCTATTCTTCCTCAGTATAGGGGTGCAAGTCCCATCCAACAAACACTTTTAAATAATGATGCGCAAACAGGTGTAACTGCTATGCTTATGGAAGAGGGATTAGATACGGGGGATATATTAAAAATAGAGAAAATTGATGTAGACTCAGAGATAATGGTAGAAGCTCTTTTTGAGAGACTTACAGAGGTAGCAGCTGATTTGACACTTGATGTTTTACAAAACTTTGAGAGTTATAGTGCTGTAAAACAAAACGATGCAGAGGCTACGCACTGTAAAAAGATTACAAAAAAAGATGGTGCAGTTTTCTTTGATGATGCACAGACTCTTTATAATAAATACCGTGCATTTACACCTTGGCCAGGAATTTATCTTGAGAGTGGTTTAAAGTTAAAAAAAATAGCTTTAGAAAGTGCAATAAAAACGGGGGAGAGTGGAGAAATCCTTGAAATTACAAAAGAAAGTATAGTAGTCGCATGTAAAAAAGGTAGCCTTCGTATTTTTAGTGTGCAACCGCAATCAAAAAAAGAGATGAGTGTTATCTCTTACATTAACGGGAAAAGATTGGCTCTTGAAGACACTTTTCTTTAAAAGCCTTCCCTCTACACAACTCTACTTAAAAGATATACTCAAAAAAGAGAGACCTGATTTACCTTTAGCAATAGTTGCAGATAATCAAACGGCAGGCATAGGAAGTAGAGATAATAGCTGGGTCTCAAAAGAGGGGAATCTATTCCTCTCTTTTGCAATAGAGTTAAAAGAGTTACCAAGTGATTTAAAATTAGAGTCTGCATCAATCTACTTCTCCTATCTTTTAAAAGAGACATTAGAGGCAGAAGGTTCTCAGGTCTTTTTAAAATGGCCGAATGATCTCTATCTTCAAGATAAAAAAATTGCGGGTATGATTACAAATATAGTTGGTAATGTCTTAGTTTGTGGAGTAGGTGTAAATTTTCAAAATGTTACAGATGAGTTTAGCGCATTAGATATAGATATAAGAAGAGAAGAACTTTTAAAATATTATTTTGCAAATATCGAAAAAAAGATTTTATGGAAGCAAGTTTTTAGTAAATATAAGTTAAACTTTCAGACTAATCAAAAAATATTTACACATATACATGGGGAAAAAACAGACCTCTCTCAAGCACTCCTTGAAGATGATGGTAGTTTAACAATAAACGGTGAGAGGATATATAGTCTAAGATGAGTGAAGTAATCGTAATCGCAAATCAGAAGGGTGGGGTAGGAAAAACTACAACAGCAGTAAATCTTGCTGCATCTCTTGCTGTTGCTGAAAAAAAAGTTTTATTAATTGATTCAGATCCTCAGGCGAATGCTACAACTTCACTAGGGTTTCATAGAAATGATTATGAGTTTAATATTTACCATGTTCTTATTGGTACAAAAAAACTTAAAGATATTATTTTAAAATCTGATCTTCCTACACTGCATTTAGTTCCTTCAAATATTGGTCTTGTTGGAATAGAGAAAGAGTACTATGATGCAGATAAGGCAAAAGGGCGAGAGTTAGTACTTAAAAATGCTATTGCCAATGTGAAAAAAGATTATGACTATATTATTATTGACTCACCTCCAGCACTTGGACCCATGACTATTAATGCACTCTCTGCATCAAACTCTGTAATTATTCCTATTCAGTGTGAATTTTTTGCACTTGAGGGACTTGCACAGCTTTTAAATACTGTAAAACTTGTAAGAAAGTCTATAAATACAAAACTTACTATAAAAGGTTTCTTACCTACTATGTTTAGTTCTCAGAACAATCTTTCAAAGCAAGTTTTTGCAGATTTGCGTCAACATTTTAAAGGAAAACTTTTTAAAGATGATAAAGATAAGTATATAGTAGTCCCAAGAAATGTAAAATTAGCAGAGTCTCCATCTTTTGGAAAACCTGCCATTTTATATGATGTAAAATCAAGTGGTTCTATTGCATATCAAAATTTAGCACAAGCAATTATAAAATAAAAACTAAATAGTTTTAAAGTAAAGGAGATTTGAGAGTGAAAAGTATGAAACTAGGGCGTGGTTTAGATGCATTATTGGGAGAGATTGATGAAGCTTATGAAAATGAAGGTTCTCAACGAGATGAAATTTTAGAGATATCTCTTAAAGAGATTCGTCCAAACCCTTTCCAACCTAGAAAAACTTTTGATGAAGTAGCTCTGAATGAATTAGCTGAATCTATCAAAGAAGATGGATTGCTCCAACCAATAGTTGTGAGCGAAGATATAGATGGATATGTACTTATTGCTGGTGAGAGAAGATTTCGTGCGAGTAAGATAGCAAAACTTAAAGAGATTCGTGCCATAGTATTAAACTCTGATGAGCAGAAAATGAGAAAATTTGCTCTTATAGAAAATATTCAAAGAGAAGAGTTAAATGCTGTAGAGCTAGCAGAATCTTATGGTGAACTTATAAAACTTCATGAGATGACACATGAAGAACTCTCTGTGATGATTCATAAAAGTCGTACACATATTACAAATACTTTAAGACTTTTACAACTCTCTTCAAAGACGCAAAAAGCACTTTTAGAGAAAAAAATATCTGCAGGTCATGCAAAAGTACTTGTTGGTTTAGATGATAAAGAACAACAAGTAATGGTGAACTCTATTATAGGACAGAAGCTAAGTGTTCGTGAAGTTGAGTCTATGATCAAAGCTATGAAAAATAGTGATGCAGTAGAAATAGTAGAAAAAAAATCATCTCCAAAATACAATTTTGACTCGTTAAAGAACAGATTTGACTCTTTTGGTGTAAAAACAAAAATTTCTCAAAAAAGTGTTACTTTAGAGTTTGAATCACAAGAAGATATTGAAGCTTTTATGTCACATCTTCGTGACTAATTAAAGAATATTTAAAATTTATCTTTCATTTAACTATCCTTTCAATTTAATCATAGTATAATCACGCAACTTTTAGGAGGTGCTATGTTAGATATAAATCCAATACTACTCTTGGTTACATTTGTTGTATTTGTTTCGCTTATAGCCGTTCTAAATAGTTGGCTTTATAATCCTCTTTTCAATTATATGAAAAAGCGTGATGATGACCTCAAAAATGACCTTGCGAAAGTAGGCTCAAATGATGATGAAATTGACACACTGAACGCAAAGGCTGAATCGATTATTATGAATGCTAAACTAGAAGCTGCGGCCCTAAGAGAAAAAGTTATTGCGGATGCTAAGGAATTAGCTGAGAGTAAGTTAGAAGCAAAGCGTGCTGAACTTGCTAGTGAATATTTAGAATTTGAGCAATCACTTGCTAAATCTAAAGAAGAGTTGACTTCTGACTTAATGTCACAAGTTCCAGTATTTAAAGAAGCTGTTAAAGCTAAATTTAGTCAAATATAAGGGTGTAATGTGAGTAGAATTTTAGTATTAATGCTAAGTATATCAACTTATGCATTAGCATCTGAAGCCGGACATGGTGAAACTGATATTGTACAGCGTACAGTAAACTTTTTACTTTTTGCTGGTTTGGTTTGGTATTTAGTTGGTGAACCAGTTAAAAACTTTTTTGCATCGCGTTCTTCAGGGATTGCTGATGATTTCAAAAAAGTTCAAGAAAAACTTAATGAATCTATCGCTCTTAAAAAAGAGGCAGAGGCTCAGATTGTGAAAGCTGAAAAGTTTGCAGAAGAGTTAAGTGTTTCATCTAAGAAAGAGAATAAAATTATCAATGATAATATTATGGCTCAATGTGAATTAGATTTAGAAATATTATCGAAACATGGGGTTTCTACGAGAGATTATGCTCAAAGAAAAATGGTTCGTAATGTTGTAGAAGAAGTTTTAACAGAAACTCTTGCTCAAAGTTCTAGTGACTTTGATAAAGAAGCTATGGCAAATGTTATTTTGAAAAAGGTTGCTTAAATGGAAGAACTCATTGCAAAAAAATATATAAAAGCTTTAAAAACAAATTCTGATAAAGAGTCATTACAAAATATTACAGATGTATTCTCTACATTAGCAGAGAGTTTTTCAAATGAAAAGTTTGTAAATATAGTAGTGAATCCACATGTAAGTGCAAGTGATAAATCTGAGATTCTTTTAGCAGCTGTAAAACCTGCTAACTCAGATGTACTGAATAATCTGATACAACTGTTAGTTGAAAATAAGCGTATTGAGATTATTCCTGCAATAGCAAGTGAATTAAAAAAATACATAGCAGACTCTACTAAAACTTATGAAGGAGTTATCTATAGCAATAGCGATATTGAAGCAAAGGTAATAACTGATTTAGGTAATGGTTTAAACAAAAAATTTGATTCAACTATTTCTTTAGACTTTGTTAAAAATGATTTTAACGGAATTAAAGTAGAAGTAGAAGGTCTTGGAATAGAGATTAATTTTTCTAAAGATAGAATCGATAGTCAAATTATAGAACATATAATTAAAGCAATTTAACTTCATAAGAGGAGAACAATAGTGGTAGCAAAAATTCAAGCTGATGAAATCAGCTCAATAATTAAAGAACGTATTGACAACTTTGAATTAAGTGTTGATATTAATGAAACAGGTAAAATTGTTTCTTATGCTGATGGTGTTGCACAGGTTTACGGACTGAGCAATGTTATGGCTGGTGAGATGGTAGAGTTCGAAGATGGGACACAAGGTTTAGTAATGAACCTTGAAGAGAGCAGCGTTGGTGTTGTTATTCTTGGTGCTGGAACTGAGCTTCGTGAAGGTATGAGTGTAAAGCGTCTTGGAAAACTTTTAAGAGTTCCAGTTGGTGATGCACTTCTTGGTCGTGTTGTAAACGCACTTGGTGAGCCAATTGATGGAAAAGGTCCTATTGAAGCAACTGAAACTCGTTTCGTTGAAGAAAAAGCACCTGGAATTATGGATAGAAAATCTGTTCATGAGCCATTATCTACTGGTATAAAAGCTATTGATGCACTTGTTCCAATTGGTCGTGGTCAGCGTGAGCTTATCATTGGTGATAGACAAACTGGTAAGACTACAGTAGCACTTGATGCAATCATTAACCAAAAGGGCAATGGTGTTGTTTGTATATATGTAGCAATTGGTCAAAAAGAGTCAACTGTAGCACAAATTGTTCGTCGTTTAGAAGAGCATGGTGCACTTGAGTATACTATTATTGTATCTGCGACTGCTGCTGAAGCTGCTGCACTTCAATTCTTAGCTCCATATACTGGTGTTACTATGGGTGAGTACTTCCGTGATAACGCAAGACATGGTCTTATCGTGTATGATGATTTATCTAAGCATGCGGTAGCATACCGTGAAATGTCACTTATTCTTCGTCGTCCTCCAGGTCGTGAAGCATATCCTGGTGATGTTTTTTATGTTCACTCTCGTCTTTTAGAGCGTGCTGCAAAAATGTCTGATGAAAATGGTGCTGGTTCTTTAACTGCCTTACCAATCATTGAAACACAAGCAGGTGATGTTGCGGCTTATATCCCAACAAATGTTATCTCTATTACTGATGGTCAAATTTTCCTAGAAACTGATCTATTTAACTCGGGTGTTCGTCCAGCAATTAATGTTGGTCTTTCAGTTTCTCGTGTTGGTGGTGCTGCTCAGATTAAAGCTACTAAGCAAGTTGCTGGTACTTTAAGACTTGATCTTGCACAGTATCGTGAGCTTCAAGCATTTGCACAATTCGCATCTGATCTTGATGAAGTTTCTCGTAATCAACTTGAGCGTGGACAAAGAATGGTTGAAGTTCTTAAACAAGGGCCTTTCTCTCCACTATCAGCTGAGAAACAAGTTGCAATTATTTTTGCTGGAAACGAAGGTTTCTTAGATGATTTTGATGCTTCAAATGTTGTTCGTTTTGAAGCTGAAATGTATCCATTTTTAGAAGCTTCATATCCTCAAATTTTTGAGAATATCAGATCTGCTTCTAAAGTTGATGATGATACGAAAGCACTTTTAATGAAAGCACTAGAAGAGTTTAAAGCTAGCTTTGTAGCTAACTAAGGATAACTTTATGGCAAACTTGAAAGATATTCAAAGACAGATAAAGAGTGTTAGTAACACTCAAAAGACTACACGAGCGATGAAGCTAGTTTCGACTGCAAAACTTCGCCGTGCGGAAGAGCTTGCAAAACGCTCTCGTCTTTATGCTCAAAAAATGAATCAGGTAATTGCCGAAATAGCTGGACGCATTAATTGTAGTAAAGTTGGCGGAATTGATAATCGTTGTTTTAACAAGATTGAAGCTCCAAAGATGGTTGACATTGTTTTTGTAACTGCTGATAAAGGGCTTTGTGGAGGTTTTAATATTCAAACTATTAAAGCTGTTAAAGCACTTATTAAAGAGTACAAAGAACAAAATGTTAAAGTGCGTTTACGTGGTATCGGTAAAAAAGGTGTTGAGTTTTTTAAATATAATGAAGTTGAATTATTTGACTCTGTTATTAACTTAAGCTCTAAGCCTGATAAAAAAAGATCTGATGAATTTATTAGAACTTCTATTATGGACTTTAAAGATGGAAAGATTGATGCTCTTCATATAGTATATAATGGGTACAAGAATATGATAACACAAGAGTTACATGTTAATAAGGTTTTACCTGTTGATGGTGATTCGTTTGAGTGTAATGATACACATAGTTCACTTTTAGAAGTTGAAGCAGAAAATGAAGAGAATATGCTTGATTCATTAGTTAATAAGTATGTTGAGTACAATATGTACTACTCACTTATTGACTCTGTTGCAGCTGAGCACTCTGCTCGTATGCAAGCAATGGATACTGCAACTAATAATGCAAAAGATATGGTTAAGTCGCTTAATGTACAGTTTAACAAAGCTAGACAAGCGGCTATTACTACAGAACTGATAGAAATTATCAGTGGTGTGGAGTCTATGAAATAATGGAGAATAATATGATTGGAAAAATTAGCCAGGTAATGGGCCCGGTTGTTGATGTTGATTTTGATGGTTACCTTCCAGTAATCAACGAAGCAATTGAAGTAAAGGTAAATTTAGAAGGTGCTGAACATCGTTTAGTACTTGAAGTTGCAGCTCACTTAGGTGATGGCCGTGTAAGAACGATTGCTATGGATATGTCTGAAGGACTCGTTCGTGGTATGGATGCTACTGCTACTGGTGCTCCTATTAAAGTACCTGTTGGAGAGAAAGTTCTTGGTAGAATTTTTAATGTAATTGGTGAAACTATTGATGGTGGAGAACAAGTTACAGATGCACCTGAGTGGTCAATTCACCGTGCTCCACCACCATTAGTTGATCAATCAACTACTACAGAGATGTTTGAGACTGGTATCAAAGTTGTTGATTTACTTGCTCCTTACTCTAAGGGTGGTAAAGTTGGACTATTTGGTGGTGCTGGTGTTGGTAAAACAGTTATTATCATGGAGCTTATTCATAATGTTGCTCATGGTCATGATGGTTTATCAGTTTTCGCTGGTGTAGGTGAGAGAACTCGTGAAGGAAATGACCTTTACTATGAGATGAAAGATTCGAATGTACTGGACAAAGTTGCACTGTGCTACGGACAGATGAGTGAGCCTCCAGGTGCTCGTAACCGTATTGCACTTACTGGTATTACTATGGCTGAGTATTTCCGTGATGAGAAGGGTCTTGATGTTCTTATGTTCATCGACAATATCTTCCGTTTTGCTCAATCAGGTTCTGAAATGTCAGCACTTCTTGGTCGTATCCCTTCAGCAGTTGGTTACCAACCAACACTTGCTCGTGAGATGGGTGCTTTACAAGATAGAATTACATCAACGAATAATGGTTCAATTACTTCAGTTCAGGCTGTTTATGTACCAGCAGATGATTTAACTGACCCAGCTCCAGCTTCTGTTTTTGCTCACTTAGATGCAACTACAGTTCTTAACCGTAAAATTGCTGAAAAAGGTATTTATCCTGCAGTTGATCCTCTTGATTCAACTTCAAGATTACTTGATCCACAAATTTTAGGTGAAGAGCATTATAATGTAGCTCGTGGTGTGCAACAAACACTTCAAAAGTATAAAGACTTACAAGATATCATCGCGATTCTTGGTATGGATGAGCTTTCTGAAGATGATAAAAATGTTGTTGAGCGTGCTCGTAAAATTGAGAAATTCCTTTCTCAACCATTCTTCGTTGCGGAAGTATTTACAGGAGCTCCTGGTAAATATGTTAAGCTTGAAGACACTATTAAAGGTTTCAAAGGAATCTTAAACGGTGAGTACGATCATATGTCTGAAAACTCATTTTACATGGTTGGTGGAATGGATGAAGCTCTTGCTAAGCATGAGAAAAATAAATAGGCATTAGTGCTTAATAAAGGACTTTAATGGAAACATTTACACTTGAAATCCTAACTCCTAATGGTGAGATCTATAATGGTCAAGCTATTAGTGTAGTACTTCCTGGTGAAGAGGGAGAATTTGGCGTACTTGCTAAACATGCTTCATTAACAACACTTTTAACTACTGGTGTTATAGATGTTGAAAAAGAAGACAAATCAGTTGAAGCTATTGTTATCAACTGGGGTGTCGTTCAAGTAGATGAAGAAAAAGTAATTATTTTAGTGGAAGGTGCTGCAGCTATTCGTGGTGCAAACGAATCTGAAATTGCAAATGCACTTGATGAAGCGAAGAAACTTATTAGTGATATTGCAGATTCTAGTTCTGCTATTGCTTCTGTTTCTGCTAAAATCGAAACAGCTGCTCAAAGATTACTATAATTATATGTTGAACAATTTAATAGATTTTTATCTTAAAAGTCATCCGGTAACTATTGGAGTATTGGCACTTTTGTCGTTATACTTCATAATACTTAACTGGGTTTTTTTCTATAGATATTTTTCTGTTAGTAGTTGGACATCTCGTGAGAGTAACTCTTTAGAGTCACTCTTAATGGGTGCATCAACTGTGAATGAAAACTCTTTTTTAAATAATTTTATCAAAACAAGTAATATTATTTCAAAAGAAGTTTTGGCACTCGGTATGCTTGCTGCCACAAAAGAAGCGACAAAAGGACTTTCTGTTCTTTCTGTTTTTGCATCAACTACTCCCTTTATTGGTCTTTTTGGAACGGTTGTATCTATTCTTGATACTTTTACGCATATAGGTCAAACAACGGGAAGTATGTCTGTCATTGCAAGTGGTGTTTCTGATGCGCTTATTGCAACTGCAGCGGGTATCTTTGTAGCAATCTTTTCCTACACATACCACCAAATATTAAAAAGAAAATCATTTGAGTTAATCTCATATCTTCAAATGCAAAGTGATGCAATTTTAGCTCGTAGGGCGTAGTATGATATATGATTGGGATGATAAACCTGAGTTAAATATTACCCCACTTGTGGATGTTATGCTTGTTTTACTCGCTATCTTAATGGTTATTGCCCCAAACATTATTTTTGAGGAAAAGATTCAACTTCCTCAAGGTTCAACTACTCAACAACTCTCTAAAATACCACCAGTGCATATTACAATAGATAAAGATAAAAATGTAAAAATAAATAAAGACAATTACCTTTTAAATGCTTTTATGGATAATTTTTCAAACTATGCATCGAAGCTAGATAAAAAAGCAACTGTACTCATCAGTGCAGATAAAACTTTGGACTATGGGGTTGTGATGTCTGTCTTAGCAGCTGTGAAACAAGCTGGATTTTCTGAGGTCTCTTTAGCAACAAATGGATAAAAATAGTAGCCACTTTTATATTAGTGGATTTATTTCACTAGGGCTTTTTACGCTCTTCTTTATGCTTTTTATAACTATGCTTTTTACACCAACTAAAAACAGCTCCTTTGCTTTAAAAAAAGATACCTTTATTTCTATCTCACTTGAACTGCCTAAAGTACAAACAAAAAAAGCAAAAAAACAAGAAAAAGCAGCAGTTGTTGAAGCTCCAAAAGTAGTCGAGAGTAAACCTGTTGATATTAATAATCTCTTTAGTGATGTATGGACAAAAAAAATAGTACATAAAAAAGAGAAACCAAAACCAGTTGATAAGAGACGACTTTTAGCAATTCAAAAAAGTATTCAGACAAAAAAAGCAAACGATGTAAAATCTATCTCTAAAAAAATTAATGAAATGGAAAATGTAAAAAGTAATAATCAAGAATCTTCAAGTTCTACTGCCCAAGAGGTTAATGAATATTTAGCTAAAATTCAGGCAATAGTTTACCAATACTTTCAAGTTCCTCCAAATTCGGAGGGAAAGAGTGTAAAAACTGTGATAGAACTCAATGCTTTTGGAAAGGTTTTAGACTTTAGAATTTTGACTTACTCTGATAATAGTGCTTTAAATCAAGAAGCAGATAAAATTAAAGAGCGATTGAAAAATATCACTTTTCCTATAAATCCACAACACAAATCAAGTAGAACAATCGTTATACTGATATCTAAGGAGTAAAAATTGAAAATACTATTTTCACTATTGTTAGTTCTCTCTTTTGCATTTGCATCTGATGCTACTATTGAAGTTATTAAAAAAGTGGAATCTCTTCCATCTATTGCGGTGGAAGATGCTTCTGAAAGTTATGATGACACTTTTAAATTGCAGTTTTTTAAATCATTAATCGCTGATTTGAATGTTATTAGTCTTTTTAATGTCGATAGATTTCATAGAATGGTTGATTATGATGATGGCACTGTTTTGGTAGAGAATAAAGATAAAAATTATGTATTGCGTTATAAAATGTATGAAGATGATAATCATGCACTCAATGTAGATATGAAAATAATTCAGAATGATGCAAGTGTCTACTCAAAAAGTTATAAAATTAATAGAAAAAATATCTATATGTTTGTCTCACATGCAATGGCATATGATATAAATGAATATATGGGTGAACCCTCTGTTGAGTGGATGAAAAGAAAGGTAATATTTTCAAGAATAGTAGCGCCTAAAAAGAGTGAAATAGTTATAGCAGATTACTCTTTAAGTTATCAGCACACTATAGTAAAAGGTGGTTTTAATGTTTTTCCTAAGTGGGCAACAAAGAGTCAAAAATCTTTTTACTATACTTCACTAGATGGATTGAAACCAACGCTTAAGTATGTAGATATTAAAACAGCTAAAGTAAAGAGTATGATGTCTTCTGATGGAATGATGGTCTGTTCTGATGTAAGTGCTGATGGAAGAACACTTCTTTTAACAATGGCGAAAAATGGACAGCCTGATATTTATACTTATAATTTAGATACGAAAAAGTATAGAAGAGAGACAAAATACGGTGGTATAGATGTAAATGCTCAGTTTATGGGCAAAGATAAGATTATATTTATCTCTGGAAGATTAGGATACCCTAATGTTTTTTCTAAAAGTTTAGTTACTGATGAAATTGAGCAGATGGTCTACTATGGTCGTAGTAACTCTGCATGTAGCTCAAATGGTGAGTATGTAGTTTATAAAGCTAGAGAAACATCAAATGCTTTTGAAAGTAATACTTTTAACCTTCATTTAATTTCCATAAAAACAGATTTTATTAGAAGACTAACTGCAACAGGAGTGAATGAATTTCCTCGATTTTCAGGAGATGGTGATGCAATTCTTTTTATAAAAAATTACAAGAACCAAAGTAGTATTGGAATTATCCGTTTAAACCACAATAAAAACTACCTTTTCCCTCTAAAATATGGGAAAGTGCAATCTATGGATTGGTAATAAAATTTCAAAAAAATCTATTTAGTTAATATAATAATAGCTTTTTTTTGCTATAATGGTGCAATTTTTAAAAATAGAGGATATCAGATATGAAAAGTATAGTACTTTCTAGTGTTGTAACGGCACTGTTAATTTTTAGTGGATGTAGTGATAAGCAACCTGCCGTAGATACAAAAGCAAATAAAGTAGAAAAACCAGTTGCTCAAGAAGTTGAAGCAGTAGATACTGAAACTGTAGCAAGTGAAGATAGTATGGTTGATTCATCATCAAATAGTGAAAGTACTTCTCAAATGAGTATGGCAGATATTGAAAATCAACTCTCTGCAATATATTTTGGTTTTGATAAGTACAATATTGATGCTGATATGCAAAATAAAATATCTCAAGCAGCAGAACTTGGTAAAACTTCTGCAACTGCTTACAGTGTAAAACTAGAAGGTAACTGTGATGAGTGGGGAAGTGATGAGTATAACTTCGCACTTGGTTTAAAGCGTGCAGATGCAGTGAAAAAAGCTTTAGTTGCTGAGGGGATTGATGGTTCTCGTATCTCTATGGTAAGTTATGGTGAGAGTAATCCTGTATGTAGTGATAAAACACAAGAGTGCTGGGCAAAAAACCGTCGCGTAGATTTTAAACTGCTTCCATAGTACTTAGTAGTATTTATATGAAACATAGTAAGAAAGTTGTTTTACTCTCTTGCATTCTTCCGATGACTCTTCTTAGTGCCGAACCATCTGCGTTTGGTGCTGGTGATCTTAATAGTCCTAATCCTTATGGGCTTACCTCCAATGAAAAAGTAATTTTAGATACAAAAAAGAAGCTTCGAAAAGTTGCTGTTAAGAGTAATAATCAAGCGAATGAATTAGACTCTTTACGCGAACGCATTGATGGATTACAGAGCATTATTGAGAGTTTAAGTAGAAAAGCACATAACAATAAAATAAATTTGCAAAAATTTACTCAAAAAAGTTCACTTGAGTCAGAAAGTGCAAGTGAGTATGAGAAGCGATTAAGCGAAACAATTGAGGAAAATACACAATCAATCACACAACAAAAGCTTATCATCAAAGAGTTATCAACACTCTTAGAGAGTATAAACTCTCAGTATGTCTCAAAGGATGAGTTTAACTCCCTCGTAAAAGATGTAAATGATTTTAAAAAGCTTGTTGTAAAAGAGTTAAAGCAGAAGAGAGCAAAGAGTAAAAAGTCAAAATATGCATCAATGAGTTCTGCTCAAGTTTATAATAATGCAAATGCGAATTTTAAAAAGCAGTACTATACATCAGCGATAGAAGGTTTTGAGTACTTAATCAAGAAAAACTATAAACCTGCGTATGCGCACTACATGATAGGTGAGATGAATTATAAAAGAAAGAATTATGCTGATGCAATATCTTACTTTAAAAAGAGTTCATCACTCTACTCTAAGGCTTCATATATGCCAAACTTAATGTTACACACTGCTATAAGTATGCATAAAACAGGGGATAAAGTACATGCAAAGGCTTTTTTTGAAGCTATAGTTGCAAAGTATCCAAACTCCTCTGAAGCTTTAGAAGCTAAAAAATATATTCAGCCCTAATATAGAATATTATGGTAAAATCGCGGGATTAATTTAATATAAGGACAAAATAGTGGCAATAGTAGATAATCAAATTGTATCAATAGAGTACGAAGTAAAAGATGGTGACACAGTAGTAGATAGTAACATGGGTGGAGCTCCATTAGTATTTATGTTTGGAAAAGGTCAAATAATTCCAGGTTTAGAAAATGGAATTGTAAACATGAACATTGGTGAGAAGGGAGAAATCCTTGTGCAACCTGCCGATGCGTATGGTGAGTATAATGCTGATGCAACTCAAGAAGTTCCAAAAGATCAATTTTCTGGAATCGAATTAACAGAGGGGATGACTCTTTATGGTCAAGGTGAAGATGGCGGAACTGTTCAAGTAATCGTAAAAGAGATTGGTGAAGAGAGTGTTATTATTGACTTCAATCACCCTTTAGCTGGTAAAGAGTTGATGTTCACTGTAGCAATTAACAACATTAGAGAAGCTACTGCTGAAGAAGCTATGACTGGTGTACCTGCTGAAAATAAACCTGAAGAAGGTGAAAGTTGTGGTACAGGTTGTGGATGTCACTAATTTTGTAACAGCCTCAGAAGCTTCTTATCAAGCTTTTAAAACAGCTACACTTTTAAAAACTCTCAGTGTTAATGCTCTTATAATGGGTGAAATTGGGGTTGGTAAAAAAAGTCTAGCTTCTTTTATACTTCCTGATGCATCGGTTATAGATGCATCAAACTTTGATGAACTCCTTGTAGCGATTGAAAGCTCAAGTGAGATTATCATCACAAATATAGATAGTTCACCAAATATCAAACGATTAATTCAAACTATTAAAAGTAATAACATCCGAGTTATCGCAACTTCCAAACAATCTTTCAATAATGAATTTACTAATGATTTATTTAGTGTGAAATTTGATATTCCATCACTATCTCATAGAGTTGAGGATGTTGAAGTATTAGTAAATTTATTTAAAGAAGAAGCTACACTTCTTTTTGGTGGTGAAAAAAATCTTGATTTGAAAAATTTTAAAGCAGATTTAAGTCAAAATGCCAAATCTTTAAAGAGACAAGTGATGGTAAACTATCTTTTAGAAGATATACAAGATAGTGAGTTGATGGGAATTATAAAGAACTATCTCTATGATAAGATGGGCTCAAATAGTGACTATAGAAACTTTTTGTATCTTTATGAAGTGCCATTAATTCAAGCGGGATTAGAGAGATTTAAATCACAACTACAGTTATCTGATAAGTTAGGTTTAAACAGAAACACTCTGCGTAAAAAAATAGCAGAAAATAAAAAATATTTAACAGGAGAGAGTAATGAGTAAAATAGCAATGATATTTGCAGGTCAAGGGTCACAAGCTGTAGGTATGGGAAAAGATTTTTATGAAAATTCTAAACTTGCAAGAGAGATGTTTGAAAAAGCTGGAGATAGAATAGGTGTTGATTTTAAAGAACTTATTTTTGAAGAGAATGAAAAACTGGGTCAAACTGCATATACACAACCTGCAATTCTTTTAGTGCAGATGATAGCGTATAAACTTTTTACTGCGGCTTGTCCTGATGTAAAGGCAGAGCTATTTTTAGGACACTCTTTAGGTGAGTTTTCAGCACTTTGTGCATCTGGTGCTATTGATTATGTTGATGCAGTTGAGCTTGTCCATAAGCGTGGTGCTTTTATGCAGTCTGCGTGTGATGGTATAGATGCAGGTATGATGGTTTTAGTTGGACTTGATGATGCAAGTGTTGAGAAAGTATGTACTGATGCACAAGCAGAGGGTAAGAAAGTATGGCCTGCAAACTATAACCAAGATGGACAACTTGTTGTTGCAGGAATAAAGTCTGATTTAGCATCATTAGAGCAATCGTTTAAAGATGCAGGTGCCAAACGCGCTTTACTTCTTGATATGTCAGTTGCATCACATTGTGAACTTTTAGCATCTGCACAAGAGCCTTTAGCTGAGTTAATGTCAGCTATGGTTTCAGATAACTTCTCAGCACCAGTTATCTCAAATGTTACTACAAAGGCTTACTCTACAAAAGATGAAGCAGTAACACTTTTAAAAGAGCAACTTGTCAAACCAGTAAAATACAAGCAATCTATTTTAGCTGTTGCGGGTGATTTAGATATGGCTATTGAATTTGGAAATGGTATAACGCTTAAGGGTTTAAATAGAAGAATAGCTAAAGAGTTAAAAACTCTGAATATCTCTGATATAGCATCTTTAGAAAAAGTAAAAGAGGAAATCTGCTCATAATATGAGAATAACGCTTGCCCAAACAGCACCAAAGCTGAATCGTTCAAATCTGGAAACTATTGTTGAAGCTATTAAAGCACATAAAAAAGAGAGTGATATGATAGTATTTCCTGAGTTGTCTCTCAATGGCTACTCCTTACAAGATAAGCTTTGTGAGGACGCTTGGGATATAAAAGAGTTAGATGTACTCTCAAAGTTAAGCATAGATATCGATATAGTTGTCGGTGGTGCTATGCGTGACTCTAAGGTCTTTAGAAACTCAGCACTCTACTTTTCAAAAGGTAAGCTTTTAAGCCAACACAATAAGGTACACCTCCCTAACTACGGTATGTTTGAAGAGGCGCGTTATTTTGAGGCTGGCAGTGTATTTGAAGGTTTTGAAACAGGGCATGGAAAGGTGTCGATGCTTGTTTGTGAAGATCTTTGGCATGCTGGTGTGCATCATCAGTTGTTTGAAGAGAATCCTGACTATATTATCGCACTTGTTGCTTCTCCTGCAAGAGGTTTTAGTGATGAGGGACTTCTCATAGAAGATCAATGGTATGCACTTTTAAAGTCAGCTGCCTTGCATTGTGATGCAAAAATTATTTTTGTAAACCGCGTTGGATTTGAAGATGGTTTAGGTTTTTGGGGTGGGAGTTGTATTGTCAATAATGATGCACGAATACTACACAAACTACCACATTACGACATAATATATAAAACATTTGAAATATAGGAAAATAACAGTATGAAAATAGCAATAATGGGTGCAATGCCCGAAGAAATAGCACCGATACTTGAAAAATTTGAGAGTTATAAAACGACAGAATATGCAGCAAATAAGTATTATGAAGTGAACTATAAAGGGGTTGATTTAGTTATCGCATACTCAAAGATAGGAAAGGTTTTCTCTACACTTACTGCCGCAACGCTTATTGAGCATTTTAGATGTGACACACTTCTTTTTAGTGGGGTAGCTGGAGCTATTTCACCTGAGTTGAAAGTGGGTGATTTAGTTATAGCTACAAAACTAGCACAGCATGATTTAGATATTACAGCATTTGGACACCCTCATGGGTATGTTCCAGAGGGTTCTGTATTTGTAGAAGCAGATAAAGAGTTACTTGAGCTAGGAAAAACAGTAGCCTCAGAGATGACGAAAGAGGTAAGAGAGGGAACAATTGCAACAGGATGTCAATTTATTGCAGATGAAGATAAAAAGAACTGGATAGGTGAAATATTTGGTGCAGATGCATTAGAGATGGAAGGTGCTAGTGTTGCTGTCGTTTGTGATGCTTTAGATGTGCCTTTTTTCATACTTCGTGCTATCAGTGATGCAGCAGATATGGATGCAAGTTTTTCTTTTGATGAGTTTTTAGAGACGAGTGCTGTTGAGAGTGCTACTTTTATAATGAACATGGTAGATAAGTTAGTAAGTAAATAATGTCTGTCAAACTCTCAAAAAAAATTATGTCCAAGCTTGGCAAAACAAATGCTGAGTTTAAACTTATAGAGGAGGGCGATAAGATTCTTGTCGGTCTCTCTGGTGGGAAAGATTCTCTGACTATGATTCATGCTATGAAGGAGCAACAAAGACGCGCACCCTTTGAGTTCTCTTTCGTTGCTGTTACTATCTCTTATGGAATGGGTGAAGACTTCTCTGCTTTGGCAGCTCACTGTGAAAAAAACGGCATTAAACATGTAGTGCGTGAGACAAAAACTTATGAACTTGCTAAAGAAAAGATTCGTAAAAATTCTTCATTTTGTAGTTTCTTTTCTCGTATGAGAAGAGGTTATCTCTATTCTGTTGCACAAGAGTTAGGGTGTAATAAGGTTGCACTTGGACATCATCTTGATGATGCAGCTGAGAGTTTTTTTATGAACTTTATCTATAATGGTCAGATGCGAAGCCTTGCCCCGAAATATACTGCTGGAAATGGTTTAGTAGTCATCCGTCCGCTTATTCAAATGCGTGAGCGTCAACTAAGAGCTTTTGTAGTAGATAATGGCATTGAAGCTATAGGAGATGAAGCCTGTCCTGCTATGCGTTTTGATGTAAAAATGCCTCATGCAAGAGAGAATACAAAGCAGATGTTAGCAAAGATGGAGCAAGATTTTCCACAACTCTTTACTTCTTTAAATGCTGCTTTTAAAAATATAAGTGTAGATAGCTTTTTTATGGTTGAGGAGTAATAATAGCAATCCTAAAGAGTTTTAAATCATAAAAGAAAATTCAATTCATTTTCATTTTCATTTCATTTAGCTATCATATTCTTCAATTAACTAAAGAAAAGAGTAGTCTATGTTGAAAACAGTAATAGTGTCCATTTTTATAACAATCCCAATCTTTGCATCATCAGTCTCTGTAAGTGTCATAAAGCCTATTGAAAGAAATCTAGCGCTTACAATAGATGCCACAGGCACGGTAATATCAAAAAATAAAACTAATATAACAGCGAAAACAAGTGGTCTCTTACAGATGCAAGTTTCACAAAATAGTTTTGTTGATAAGGGAGAGTTTATTGCTGAAGTAAGCAATAAACCTCGTGAGAAAAAAATAGAGCTTTTAAAAACAAGTTTAAAACTTCAAAAAATGCAAATAACACTGCAGCAAGAGAAAATGAAAACAGTTCAAGATAAGTACAAAATAGGTGTTGGCTCAAAAAATAGTTATCTTTCTCAAAAAATATTGCTAAGACAAATACAAGAACAATATCTCGCGAAGCAAAATGAGTATGAAATGCTTCTGCTAGAACAAACAAATAGTTTAATCTATGCACCCAAAAGTGGTGTGCTTACAAATCTTCAAGCCAATAATAGTTACATAAACTATGGTGCAAAAATAGCAACTCTTTTAGAAAAAGACAATCTTATAAAAATTTTTGTAGATAGTTCTTATGCACAAGATATACATAAAAATATGGATGTAAAAATTTTGAGTAGTTATAAAAACTGCGATGCAAAAGTTCTCGATGTTTTAGCACAAAGTTCAAACAACTTAGTTGAAGTTATAGTACAAGCTAATGAAGAACTTCCTTTAAACCTACAAATAAATGCACAAATCATACTTAAAAAATCAAATGGACTACTTATCCCAAAAAGTGCTATTGTCCTTGTTGAAAATCATCCTGCTATTTATATAATTGATGATAAAAATATCGCTCATATAGTTTTTGTAGAAATTGTAAAAGATATGGTAGATAAGGCACTGATTAAAAACACTTTACCAAAGAATGCAAAAATAGCTCTGAAAAATACTTATATGTTACATGATAACTTGAGAGTGAGTGTGAAGTAATGCAAGAGAAAAAAGATTTTTATCACTACATTTTAAAAAATAAACTTGCCATTATTCTGATAATTTCCCTTTTAACTGCTGTTGGTTATAAACTCTCAACGACGATTCCTCAAGGGGTTTTGCCAAATATATTTTTTCCACGAATCGAAGTAAGTATAGATAACGGTCATGCACCTATATCTCAAATGCTCTACTCTGTCACAAAACCAAGTGAAGAAGCCTTAAAAACCGTGCAAGATGTGCAAAAGATAGTCTCTTCTACTTCTGTTGGAACTACCGACATAAATATCTACTTTAACTGGAGTATTGACCCCTATTTAGCATATCAACTTGTGCAAGCTCGCATGGCAGATATAAAAAACTCCATCAGTAAAGATGCAAAGGTAACCATCCGACAAGCAACACCGAGTATGTACCCTGTCTCTATCTACACCATAAGTTCAGACAATATCTCTCGTGCCAAACTTACCGAAAAGCTCTACTATGAACTCAAACCTGTGATGCTGAGTATTGATGGTGTTTTTGACATACAGATGAAAGCACCTGCTTGGAGTGAGTATAAACTTGTACTTGATAGCAAAAAAGTAGCAGCGTATAAGCTCAACATAAATGACATCATCACGCAACTTAAAGCTCAAAATAGTATAGATTTTTTAGGACTAATTAACTCTAAACATACCCAATATATCTTATCTTTAAACCAAAAAAGAAAAAATGCAAACGAACTTCTTGACTTAAACATCAACCTCGGCAATCAAAAAAGCATAAAACTCTCCGACATCGCCCTTATGCTAGAACAACAAAACCCCATAAAAGAGTTTTCTGCATCAAGCAAATATAAAAATAGTGTTGTTTTTGACCTGCTTCGCCAACCAGATGCAAATGCAGTAAGTGTACAAAAAGCTTTTAACAAAAAGGTAGCAGAACTCAACAAAAAACTCTCTCATGATGGCATACATATAGAGAAGTATTATGATGGAACAGACTTTATAAAAGAGGCAGTTGAGAGCGTTGTAGATGCCATAGCTCTAGGTTCTATCATCGCTGTGCTTATAGTCTTTTTCTTTTTGAGAAAATTTACTCTCTCTTTGGCTGCTCTTGTCATCATACCCGTTACTTTTTTCATAACGATGATTGGTATGAAACTCATAGGGATTGATTTTAATATCTTCTCCCTTGGTGGTATGGTCGCAGCACTTGGTGGGTTGATAGACCAGATGCTTATAGTGATAGAAAACATCGAACGCCATTACGAAAACGGCGAAACGAAACAAAATGCCATCATAAAAGGGGCGAAAGAGATTTTGCCTATTATGGTTGTGGCTACAACTTTATCGGTGCTTATTTTTATCCCACTTCTACTTGTAAGTGGAATCGTTGGAGAGTTTTTTAAGCAGTTATCTATCGTTTTAGTTATCACTTACTTAGTCTCTCAAGTTATAGCCATCTTTCTAACGCCAATCATCGCTTATCTTGCACTTCCAAAAACTATAAACAAGCATGAAGATTTTATGCAAAAGTACATAGATGGATACATCAGTTTTTTACGAAAAAGTTTTAAACACTCTTGGATTTCTGTACCGATTATTTTAGTTTCTCTTGCAACTTCTGCCTACCTTTATCTGCACACACCATCTACTTTTTTACCAGAGTGGGATGAGGGAAATATCGTTGTGGATTTAGTCCTACCAACCGATATAACACTAGAACAATCACAAGAGGAGTTTGCCCAAATAGGAAAGATTATCTCCACTGTAAAAGATGTAGATGGTTGGAGTATGCGAATAGGAACAGGACTAGGACGGCTAAGCGTTCCCATAAA
>JALSUU010000182.1 GCA_027071075.1 Sulfurimonas sp.
CCATCATGATCTTCAAAAGTATGTTGGTTCACTTTTACTCCAAAGAACTCTATCTCTTCTACTTTAGTCTCTTTCACTAAAGACTCATTCGCAAGTCTATACTCTACTATGTCTGAGATAAACACAGTTTTGAGATCATGCTTTTCACCAAAAATATCTAAATCATCACGACGCGCCATTGTTCCATCTTCTTTGATGATTTCACAGATAACTCCCGCTTCACTTAGACCCGCTAAACGGCAGATATCTACACTTCCTTCCGTATGACCAGTACGAACAAGCGTACCACCATCTTTTGCGATAAGAGGAAAGATATGCCCAGGTTTAACAAGTTCATCTGCTTTTGAGATAGGATTTGCTAAGATTTTGATAGTATCATCTCTCTCCCCTGCTGAGATTCCAGTAAGGGCATCTTTTGCATCAACTGATACAGTAAAGGCAGTTTCATAGGAAGATGTATTTGAGCTTACCATAGGGTTTAAGTCTAGTTTCATAGCTATTTGTTTACTCAGTGCCACACAAATAAGCCCTTTTGCATTGCTTGCCATAAAGTTTACATGAGCAGGTGAACTAAATGCAGCAGCATACACTAAATCTCCCTCATTTTCTCTATCTTCATCATCAATCATGATGACCATTTTCCCTTTTTTAATCTCTTCTATCGCTTCTATTACTCTCTGTATAGGTGTCATCAATTCTCTTTTATATTTTAATTATTTACATTATATCTACTATGCTATGAGAAGTAGATTAATCATCAGATTTTAAAGAGTCAGCATAACCACTTTTAAACTTTAACTGTTTTGCTAGTATTTGCATACTCTGCTCTTTGCCACTTTCAACTTTTTCACTCTCTTCATCCATCTTCTCTAAAAACCGCTCAATTTTTTTCGTTAAAGAATCTTCTAAAGTATTTAGCTCTTCTTTCATAGCCAATAATTGATTATTTTGAGTAGTTGAAAAACTTTGTGTAATGTGTCCAAGTTCTGCTTGGTTTTTAATATAATCTATCTTTACAGACTCAACATCTTCGATAAGATTTTTCAGTGTCACATAGATACTCTGCAGTGAATTATTCTCTTCTTGTAATGTTTTCATTTTATCAGCAGAGAGCACCATCTGCTTCATTATGATTTCACTCTGTGAGCGAATCGTTCCAAGTGTAGTATCACTCTCCTGTAGAGCAGTTGTAATGGCTTCTGTATGTGATTTTAGAGTCACTATTTGCGATTCAAAAGCTTTTGTTACCCCTGAAAGTTCTTCCAAGGTATGTTTAGTGATAGAGCGTGCAACCTCTTTAGAAATAGACTTCATACTCTCTATACTCTCTTTTAAGTCATCAATATCCTCTGAAATATCTCCACGACTATCAACCGCACGCTCAAGTAAAGAGCTTAGTTTATTGTAGTGATCTTGTTCAGCTACTCGTAAAATATCTATATGTTTATGGACAACATTATCGAGTTCTGGGAGTTGCACCTCTGTAAAGTACTCAAGTCCCTTGGTAACATTTTTATGCCAAATATCCATCTCATCAAACTTATCTATAAATTTCGTTTGATTTAACTGTATCGTATCAAGCGTAGCAATATCTTTTTTAAACTTCTCTCGAATCTCCTCTTGAGAACTTCTCTCTAACTCTTGGGACCGATTCATTTTTTCCTCTATCTCAAGTATAAACTTTTTCAAATCTGTAATCTCATTGACAAGTACTCTTACAAATTCATCTTGTTTAATAGCATTTTGAGAAACCTGTGTTTGATGCATAATATTCATAAAAATATAGAGTAGAAGTGCTACTAAAAGAGGAAAAATAGATTCTCTCATAAGTAAAAGAATATTGGTAGATTCTGGATGAATGATAAAGTGTATGAGACTTGCAATTGCACCTATACCTATCATTAAGGGGGAGTAATTAATTTTATTTGCTTGTTTAAGTATTGAAATTTGTCGAAGAAAAAGCATTGCCATAAAAGCAAAAGCTACAAGTAAATCACCTGCAAACATAAGTATCTCCTTATTAGACTTCTTTTTGCTCTATTTTATCATAATTTTTCATAAAA
>JALSUU010000183.1 GCA_027071075.1 Sulfurimonas sp.
AACTCTTAATAATTCTTCTGGTTTCTCTATTTTATTTTGAAACTCTGTTGTGGGTGAAAATCCCCATGTCGCAAAAAAAGAATCAATCTTTGCATTTTGTGCACTTAAAATATCTTTAGAATTATCCCCTATCATCCAAGCCCTGTCTCTACTTGCATCATAGTTATAAAACTCTAGTATTTTCAAAAGCATCTCTGGGTTTGGTTTAGAATGTGACACTTTATCCGCACCGATAATGATGCCAAACTTATCTTTCACACCAAGTGAGTGAAGCATGATTTTTGCGAAAGGAGTGGGAGCATTTGTTGCAACAGCTAGTTTTACATTTGCTCTTTCTAAGGCTTCTAACATCTCAGAAATTCCCTTATAAAGATAAGGGTTTTGCGTACACTGCTGGGCATAATGTTCTTCAAAAACAACTCTATCACTCTCTTCATATATATCTGTTTCATAAAAAATCTTTGGAAGGTTTCTTACCTCTCGGTTTATAACTTCAACTATAAAATCTTCTTCTAAAGGAGGTAAGTTATGATTTAATTTTCGGACATAATTAATTGAAATAGTGATATCTTTTTTAGAATCAATAAGAGTCCCATCCATATCAAAGATAACTATCTTTTGCATTATCTCATCTTCTCATAAATCTCACAGAGTGCATCAACAAAAAGCTCACTATCATTTGCACAAGAGACAACTCTATACTCTTTAAATCCAAGTTTCTGGGCTATCTCACGATACTCAACTTCAAGCTCAAAATCTGTCTCAGAGTTATCTATAGTAAAAGCAATAGGCACGATTATAACTCCTCTATTACGCACGACATTCAGTTTCTCATCTAAAGAGGGCTTCAACCACTCCATAGGACCCACTTTTGATTGGTATGCTAGATGCGATCCATGAAAGTTCATACCCTCCTCTTTGAGCATTTCTGTAAGAATATTCACATGTTTATTTACATGTTTCTCATAGACATCCCCTGCATCGACTATCTTTTTTGGCAGTCCATGTGCTGAAAATATAATATCAAAATCTCTATAATCATCATCTCCTACACTCTCTTTAATATTAGCAATAACAGACTTGTTATAAGACTCATTTTCAAAAAAGTGTTTTATCTCTACAAGCAGTGCATCATTACCATTTTTATGATACTGTTCTTCAAAATCTTCCAAGGAGGATTTTGTAGTTGTTGTTGAAAACTGAGGATAGAGAGGAATGAGATAAATCTTCTCAACCTCTGCATCATTTATACGCTCTATCGCTTCTGAAGCAAAAGGAGGTGTATAACGCATAGCAAAATCAACCAAAACATCTGCTCCAAGTCTCTCTTGAAGTTTTACAACAAGTCGCTTTGTATGATCAACGATAGGCGATTTTCCACCAAGTTTTCTATAAATCTCTTGAGAACTCTCCGTACGAGAAAAAGTTATCATTCCCCCAACAAACTTGCGTACTAAATCACTCTTCATCGTTAAAATATTTTTATCATTAAACATATTTTTTAAAAACATCTCAACTTCATCAAGATTATTGGGTCCACCCATATTGAGTAATACTACTGCTTCTTTTGCCATCTAATCCTCTTTTACTCGTAAACTAACTTCATACATAAACTGCTGCAGAGGTAGCATATCTTCATAAATCTCATAGAGTGTATCTATCAGTTTCTCCCCATCTACTATGAGTTGTGGCTCTAAAACTTTAAAAGTAGCCATACCTTTATATAAACTCAAATCAGAGTGCATCATCTCTTTTGTAAAACCTCTTGGGTAGCGTTTATACCCTTTTTCTAAATGCGTGTAGCCTTTTCCTTTGGCTTTTATACTCTCTAAGATACTCCACAACTCTGCTCGTTTTGCATCATCTTTGATATACTCCCGAAATGCGTCAAGCATAGGTTTCTCGAACCAGCGTACACCCGTTGCTACAAGCAACTCTTCTGGGGAGAAGTGCATATAAAAACAGGAACTCTGCATCCGTTTGTTGTTTCCCTGCCAAAAAATTACACCGATGCGTGATTTTATAGGTTCTTTATTTGCACCCATTCTTCTTGTATCTC
>JALSUU010000184.1 GCA_027071075.1 Sulfurimonas sp.
TATCTACACCTACTGAAGCCTGTAGATTCTCTAGCATTATATTAAACTCATTTTTGAGGGTTAAAAGCATTGGGTTTGCTGTGTTAGAGTCGATTCTTCGACTTATATCTCCATCTGCCACCGACTGCGTAACAGAAGAAACATTTGCTAAAAGGGCTAAGTCATCATCAAGATGTTTCTTCACTCTAAGTATATTTTCATTGACACGCTTTGCCATACTCCCTATTTCATCACTACTCTTCACTTCTAAAAGTTTAATATCTTTTTTATTATGAGTCATAAGATGAAAAAAATTTTCTAAACCATCTGAAAAGTCATGTAGATTTTTAATTATATATCTGTTGAGTACAAAATACAATACAATAAAAGAGAGTATTTGAAATAAAAACACCCAAACTATAGTAGTTTGTATATTTTCTTCATTTAAATTTTGAAGAGCATAAACAACAAAAACAACATTCACTATAAAACCTACAATTATAGGAATAAAAATTTTCATTTTAATAGATAAATTTTGATACACTTGATACCTCTTGTTAAGCTAATTCACAAATAATAACATACTAAGAATAAACATAAGCTTTATGGAAGAACTCTATTACTAAAATGCATCCAAATATTAAAGACTACTTTACACTTTAAGCAAATCAAAATAAAATTTCCCCTACTCTATAAAAAATTAAATTACTAGTAGAGAAATATTATGGCAAATAGATTAGAAATAGAAGATAGTCCTTACCTCCAACAACATAAAGAAAATCCCGTTGATTGGTGGCCTTGGTGTGATGAGGCATTTGAGAAAGCAGAGAAAGAGAACAAGGCGATATTTATAAGCATTGGTTACTCTTCTTGTCACTGGTGTCATGTTATGGAAGAAACAGTTTTTGAAAATGAAGAGTGTGCTGATATTCTAAATGCAGGGTTTATTTGTATCAAAGTAGACCGTGAAGAGCGTCCAGATATCGATAAACACTACCAAGAGGTACATATGTTACTTAATCGTCGTGCAGGTGGATGGCCTACTTCTATCTTCTGTACACCACAGAACAAACCATTTTTTGCAGGGACTTATATTCCCCCTGAGTCAAATGCTGGAAGTATTGAGGGAATGGGTTTTAAGGAGCTTACTCATCTTATAGCAACAAAGGTAAAAGAGAATGATGCCCAACTTTTTAAAAATGCAGATGAAGTTGAAGGCTTTTTAAACCATGTAGAGCACCCTAAAGAGGCAACAGTTCTAAAAGAGGATTTTACAAAAAACTTTATGCTTCAAGCAAAAAACAACTTTGATACAAAAAATGCGGGCTTCTCTGTGAAACCAAAGTTTCCACATGCCTCAACACTTAACACACTTTTAACGATAGATAGACTTTATGATGATAAAAGTGCAAAAGCTATGGTAGTACAAACCCTTGATGCTATGAAAAAAGGTGGTATGTATGACCTTATAGATGGTGGTTTTTGTAGATACTCTACTGATGAGAAGTGGATAGTCCCTCACTTTGAGAAGATGTTATATGATAACGCACTCTTAACAGGAGTCTACCTCGATGCCTATCTTAAGTATGATGATGCAAGTTATCTACAAACTGCAAAAGAGTGTGCTAATTTTTGGCATAACTTTATGAGTGAGGATAATCTTTTTTACTCCGCTTCTGATGCAGATAGTGAGGGAGAGGAAGGGACTTACTTTATTTACAGTTATGATGAAGTTCACAGACTCTTGCAAAAGCACAATATTGAAGATATAGAGAGTAAACTTGCTCAGATGTCAGTAACTCCCGAAGGCAATTTTGAGGGAAAATCTATTATCCGTTTTGAAAATGGTGTGATACCTGAGTGGTTTGAAGAGGTAAAACATCTGCTCTCTTCTTTAAGAGCCTCAAGAATCTACCCTTTTATAGATAAAAAAGTACAAACTTCTTGGTCGAGTATGATGATCAACTCCCTTTTTCAACTTGGAGCTTGTGATGCAAGTTACAAAGAGCGTGCTATCAAAAACCTTGATGCACTTCTTGAGGCTATGTATGTTGATGGAAAACTCTACCACACAGCAC
>JALSUU010000185.1 GCA_027071075.1 Sulfurimonas sp.
AAATACCCAATAGCAGGAAGACCTAAGAAAAGTGCACAAAACGCACCAAATCTTAAATCACCTCCACCAAATGCCATATTTAGCATAACAGGAATAGCAAATATCACTACAACAATTACGACAGCTAAAAGGGTATCGAAATCCAATGCACCTTCAAACTGTTTTATCAAAAGCAAAACAAAAAACGAAGGAAACATTATCTTGTCTAAAATTAATCCTTTTTTTATATCTATATACGAAACTACTCCCGATACAGCTATAAAAAAGAATATTGACAACATTTATTTCTCTTATAAGTTTTTGTGATACTTTCATAACTATATTTATTATAGGTTAGTAGAGCTTAAAGCTGTTTTAACTTGGGGATAAATGAGAAATATTAAATCATTATCACAAAGATGTTACATTTTAGTACACTTGAATAAGATTTTTTTATCTTTATGAAGAAAAATAATAGCCAGAGGGGTAACTAATCCCTCTGTTTTGATTAATGCAAGATTGGTGTAAATACCATCAAGATTAAAAAGACTATTATTATTTTAGTAAGCAACTAGAATCCTTTTACAAGAGTTCCCACCCGCACCACAAACCAACCAAAAAATTGGCAAAAAAAAAGGCTAAGACCTAAGTCTTAGCCTAAATTCTCTTGCTGTCTGGTAGTTACTTCAGACAAAGAGTCTGTTGCTTACACAAAAAAAATTATAGCTAAGATAAAATAATATGTCAAATATTACGATGCAAAGCCACTACTGAAGTTATCTTTAGCTACAACTATCTGCTTTTGTCTCTCTTTTCTCTTCGTATCTTTCTCAACAAAAATCTTCTTTCTTGTTTTTGGATCCATCTCTGTGTAGTACATTACTGCTGAGTATGTAGAAGGAGTTGGGGTAAAGACTTGTGCTTGTTCGGGGTTCATCTGTAGCTCATCCGTTGTAAAGCGCTTAAGTTCATGCATATCTTTCTCTTCACACCCTGGATGGGCTGCTATGAGATAGTAGGTTAAAAATTGCTGTTTTCCCTCTTCTGCATTAAGTCTGTCATACATCTTTTTAAAGTCTATAAGTGTCTGCTTTCCTGGTTTTCCCATGAGTTCTAAAACATGTTGTTGTGTATGCTCAGGGGCTACTTTCATCTGTCCAGATATATGGTGCTTTACCATCTCTTTTAAGTAAGTATAGCCATGTTTTTTATCTTCGGTGATAAAGTCATATCTCACCCCTGATGCAACAAATGCCTTACGAACACCCTCAACCTCTCGAACTTGTCGCAGTAAGTTTATGTTTCTTCCATGATCTATCTTCATACTACTACAGAGATGCGTTGCATCCACGCATCGTTGATGGTCACAAGTTCCAAGTTTTAGTTTTTTATTGCACTCATAACCATACATATTTGCCGTTGGTCCACCTACATCCGAGATGATGCCCTTGTAATCTTTGTACTTGTTAAAATCTTTTGCTTCGGCTAAAATATTTGTCTCAGAACGGGTTCTAATAGTTCGCCCTTGATGCACACCGATAGCACAGAAGTTACACTCTCCCCAACATCCATGATGCGTCATAATAGAGAACTTTATAGTCTCCAAACATTTTACTTTTCCCTCTTTTGCATAGTAGGGATGTAACTCTCTAGTAAAAGGAAGGTTTGAGTTTGCGTCCATCTCATCTTCATTGAGGTAATCACAAGGAGGATTTTGGATTAAAAAGCGTGTATCTACTGGCTGACAAAGACCTTTTGCAGAGATAGGATCATTGTTATCATAAAAATCATCAAAGAGGTCTATATACTTCTCTTTATCATCTAAACACTCTTGATGCGAAGGGAGTTGTATGTGCTCATAGACAGGCTCTTTTGAGATGTAGCAGATACCTCGTATGTCACTATAGTCTCTCTTCTCTTCTATGGCACGAGTAAGTTGTTCTAAGGCTATCTCTCCCATACCATATATCATAACATCCGCTTTGGAGTCAAAAAGGATGGGTTTTTTAAGTTTGTTTGACCAGTAGTCATAGTGAGAAACACGACGCAGTGAGGCCTCTATACCTCCCAAAACTAAAGGCACGGTATTTTTAAAGTAACGGCGAATAAGATTACAGTAAACACTTAAAGCACGATCAGGTCTTTTTGTATTTTTTCCACCGGGAGTATAATCATCAGAGTTTCTAAACTTTTTCGTAGCAGTGTAGTTACTCACCATACTATCGACACTCCCACCACTGATACCCCAGTAGAGTCGTGGTTCGCCAAGACGCATAATATCATCAGGGGATTTTATATCAGGTTGTCCTATCATCCCTACTTTATAGCCCATACGCTCAAGCATACGACCAACCATAGCCACCCCAATAAAAGGAGAATCAATATATGCATCACCACTCACTAAAATCACATCACAATAATCCCATCCACGCGCATCCATCTCTTCTCGAGTTGTTGGTAAAAAATCTCTACTTGTAAATGTAACTGTATCTCGTTTGGGTTGCTTACTTTTGTGTCTTCTACTCAAGATTTTTACCTTTTTTTGTGTATAATTATTTATTATCTACTATTTATTATGTATAATGATACTTAACTTATCCAAAAGAAGAGATTATATATGACTTACCCTTATGAAAATTTAGAAAACTTTACACTTCCGAGTATGCTTAATCGTTCTGTAGAACTCTATGCTAACTACCCTGCCCTCAGTAAAATAGGTCAAGATGCTATGAACTATGAGCTCTTAGGAGAAAAAGTTCAAGCAATGGTACAAGTGCTTCGGGAGAATGGTATAAAAAAAGGCGATAAGGTTGCACTTTTAAGTGAAAACATGCCTAACTGGGCTATTGCCTATCTCAGTGTAACTTACTTTGGAGGCGTTATTGTTCCTATTTTGCCCGATTTTCATAAATCAGATGTGCATCATATTATTCATCACTCTGAAGCAAAGGCTATCTTTGTTTCGGATAAACATTTAGCTACTGTCGAAGAGTTAGAGAACTCTGGTTTAAGTTTTGTGATAAATCTTGATACACTTGAGATAGTAGAAGAACTCACAAACCATAGTTACCTCTCACAACTCGAACAAAAGATGAGTCCAAGCAAAGAACTTCCTCAACCAAAAGAGGATGATATGGCAGCACTCCTCTATACTTCAGGAACAACAGGAAACTCAAAAGGGGTTATGCTCTCTCATAAAAACCTTGTAACAAATGCACTCTCAACATACTCAAAAATCGCAATAACAACAGATGATGTTTTTTTATCTATTCTTCCTCTTGCACATACCTTAGAGTGTACCGTAGGTTTGCTTGTACCTATACTACACGGTTCAAGTGTTGCATACATTGATAAAGCACCGACTCCAAGTGTACTTTTAAAAGCGTTAAGTGTAGTAAGACCAACAATGATGGTGAGTGTACCGCTCATTATAGAAAAGATTTATAAAAACAAGATATTACCAAAATTTACAGCTTCTTTTTTCATGAGAACGATTTATGGGATTCCCTTTTTTAGAAAAAAACTCAATGAGATTGCAGGAAAAAAACTGATAGAAACATTTGGAGGAAGACTTCGCTTTTTTGGCATAGGAGGTGCAGGAATTTCCCCCTATGTTGAACAGTTTTTAAAAGAGGCAAAATTTCCATATATCATAGGCTATGGTTTAACTGAAACTGCTCCACTTCTTGCGGGAACAGTTCTTGGAAGTGAGGTAAAACTTCGCTCAACAGGAACAGCTTTTCCCTATGTAGAAGTAAAAGTAAAAGATCCTGACCCTGAAACTGGTGCAGGCGAACTTCTTTTTAAATCTCCGAGTGTGATGCTTGGCTACTATAAGGATGAGAAACAGAGCGAAGAAGTGATGGAAGATGGTTGGTTTATGAGCGGTGACTTAGGCTATGTAGATGATGATGGCTATATTTTCATAAGTGGTCGTAGTAAAAATGTTATCATTGGAAGCGGTGGAGAAAACATCTACCCTGAACAGATAGAAGCTACCATAAACCAACACGAGGCAGTTTTAGACTCTTTAGTAATGATGCAAGCAGATAGACTCATAGCTAAAGTACATTTAGATTATGAACTCATTGATAAGATGTTCAAAGCAAGTGACACACCAGATGCAGAAGTAAAAGAGAGTATAAACAAGCTTTTAGAAGATATGAGAAAAGATGTAAATACGAAAGTAGCAAACTACTGTAAAATGGTGAAGTTCGTAGAGCAGATAGAACCTTTCATAAAGACCCCGACGAAGAAGATAAAACGATTTTTATATGTGGATTAAAAAAATAGGTACAAAGTAATATGCCATCAATTTTTACATATCAAAGAACTTTTTATTTTTTTGTATTACTAGTTCTTGGATATTATTCATATTATCCTCTCTGCCCAGACAATGAGTGGTTAATCTATTCAGCACAGAGTATGCTAAATGGTTCTGAGATTTACAAAGAAGTTATGGAGACAAATCCACCACTCATTATTATACTCACTTCCATACCTGTATATTTCTCAAATGTCACATCTATACCTACTCATTATACTTTTTTATTTTTTATTTTTATTTTAATAGCGATATCTCTACATTTAATTCTTCAAATTTTAAAAAGTGTTCAATTTACAGATTCAAAAACTCTTAAATATCTTTATATAGGACTCTCTGCTATTCTTTTAATCATTCCTGCATGGGATTTTGGGGAGAGAGAACATTTAATGATTATTTTTATCCTTCCTTATATTATCTTGATGATGTTTAGAGATAAGATAAAAAACAGCAATTCCTTACTAGTTTATATCTCTCTTTTTGCTATTTTTGGCTTTAATTTAAAGCCATATTTCTATTTTATATTTGTATCTATTGAGATAGCATATCTTCTGTATACAAGAAAAGTACTGGCTCTTTGGCGTATTGAAAGTATCATAATAGGATCTTCTGGATTTATATATTTGGGGTTAATATTTTTGTTCTTTCCTGCATATATAACAACATTACTACCAATTGCTATAAAATCTTATACAGTATTTTTACAAAAGGATTTTATGTTACTAATCAGAATGAATGAAGATATTATTTTAGGGGGTATTGTTTGGGGGTATCTTGTTTATTTATTTGTAAAAACTAAAAAATTAGATATTTTAGTACTTAATGCAGCAATGCTAGGAGCGATTATTCTTTACTTTTATCAGCAAAAAGGTTGGCACTATCACATTTTACCTTTTTTAATAGTCAGCTTATTCTCCTTACTCTACTCCGTAGTTTGCTACACAGAAAAAAAATTACGGATTGTAAGTATCATCTTATTACCACTAATCATCACTATCTTTGAGGTAAATCTTTATCGTTCTTATTATCCAAAATTAGAGATATATATTAATTCTCTCCCAACAAAGAGCAAAATTGTTGCATATTCAATAGACCTTGCGATGGGGCAACCTTTGTTACAAAAAGAACAAATTTGGACATCAAGATTCCAAGCATTATGGATGCTTCCTGCTATCTTAAAACTCAAAGATGCGGAGTTAAAAGCGTATATGTTTAATGCAATTTACGATGATTTAGTTCGTTTTAGACCAGATTATCTTATTTTTTCATCACAACAAGGTGGTTTTTCATACTTAAACTACTTTGAAAAATCTGATGCCAGAGTTGCACATATATTAGAGTCTCAATATGTAGCAACTCAACATGAAACATTTACAGTACTTACAAAGACTACTCAGAAACTCTATAAATAAGCTGTCCAGCTAACTCCATATAAACACTCTTTTTTAACTCTTCTAACTTAGCAAGATTTTCATACTTATATCCCATAATCATCTTATCTAAACTCTCTATGTCATGAGTCTCTGCGAGCATGGCTTCTAGTGTCGCTATACGACCTACTAAAACATCGAACTCATCTTTTATAAGATCTTCACTCAGTTGTGACTGAATATCCCAGTATCTTGATTGTGGTGTTCCTGCAAAGATATCATCTTCATCTTCAAATAGTGCATCAAATTTGCCCATTAGTAAATTCCTTCGGTTTTATATTTTCTTATTTTATAGTTATTATTTAAATTGTGGTTGAACAAAAGGAATTACTTGTTTTTTACGACTTAAAACTCCATCTAACCAAACTTGATTATTCTCTAGTTTTATATCAAAAGCTTTTTCTATCTTACTTGCATCATCACTAACACAAAGGAGTTGAGAACCCTCTTTCATAATGTCCGTTAAAAGAACAAGCATAGTATGTAAACCCTCTTCTTCTTTCATCGCTACCATATCTGCATAAATCTCATCTTTTCTTGCATCAAGAGCAGAAATATCTATCATCTCTAGTTGATTTACTCCAACCTTTGAGCCATTCATATCAAAAGCTTTATAATCTCTTGTATTTAAGCTTCTTGCACTTGCACCCTCTGTTGCAGATTTTACTATGAACATCTCCATAGCAAGTTCTTTGTAGTTCTCAATACCAGCAATTTTTGCTAACTCTTTGACTGCTTTTGTATCTGCTTTTGTACAAGTTGGTGATTTAAAGATAACCGTATCACTTAAAATGGCGAGCATCATCATTCCCGCTATATCTTTAGGAATTGCAACACCCACTGCATCATATACCTCTTTTACAACAGTGTTTGAACACCCAATAGGACGAATCCAACACTCAAGCGGTGTAGAAGTCATAATGTCACCTAACTTATGATGATCAATAATTCCTAAAATAGTTGCATCATCAATATCATCTTGAAAATGTGCCCTATCTGTAGAGTCAACAAGATAGACTCTCTCCCCAGCTACAGAAGTTTTTAACTCTGGAAGTTTTCCACCAAACTTGTTAAGTATAAACTCTGTCTCTGCTGAAATATCACCCTGACGCGCAGGAATATACTCTTCATCTTCTAACTGATTTTTTAAATATGATATAGAGATAGCACCTACAATAGAATCACTATCTGGATTTCTGTGTCCAAAAACATATACTGACATAAATAAGACCTTTAAATTTTTTTGGAATTATACTACACTTTTACAAATTACGCAGTTTTTCTATTTTACTTTTATACTCATGCATCATTATGTTAATGGTGTCTATATCAAAAAGCTCTATTTTGGAAAGTAACTCTTTGGCAAAATTCATTAATGAGTCTATCTTATGTGT
>JALSUU010000186.1:0-3961 GCA_027071075.1 Sulfurimonas sp.
GGAACTATCCAATCAATGATGTGGCCACTCTTCTTTTTAGAGATTGGTCTTTTAATAGGTTTACAGTTTGTAAAAAATAAACCGGGAATTAACCTTATGGTTATGTTTGCTTTTGTCTTTATGACAGGTATTACTACTGCACCGCTTATCTCTTATACACTTGGGATGAATGGAGGAGGAGCTGTTGTTGGAAATGCATTTGCTATGACTTCAGTTGTTTTTGGTGCTATGAGCTTTTATGCGATAAAGACTACAAAAGATTTTACTAGTTATGGTAAACCACTTATGATTGCTCTGTTTGTTATTATTGGATTCTCTATTATAAATATTTTCCTCGGTAATCCAATGTTTCAGATGATCATTGCTGGTGGGGTTGTACTTCTGTTTAGTATCTTAGTGATATATGATACACAAAATATCATGAATGGTGCGTATGAGACTCCTATTGATGGAGCTATTGCACTTTACTTAGACTTTTTAAATATCTTTATCTCACTACTTCAAATCTTTGGTGTTTTAAACAACGATGACTAAGAAGAAACTTTCACCCGAACTCTATCGGGTGATTGATGCAAACCTCAATCGTCTCAAAGAGGGTATTCGCGTTATAGAAGATATTATGCGTTACAGAGACAACAACAAAACCCTTTCCAAACAACTTAAAAATCTCAGACACCGTGCGCGTGTAAATGAAACAATCGAACTTTTAAAATATCGTGATAGTATAAACGATGTGCTCCGTACATCCTCAAAAAGTGAACTCAACAGAAGTGATACTCTGAGTATTTTAACAGCAAACTTTAAGAGAGGTCAGGAGTCCTCAAGAGTCCTAGAAGAGCTTTATAAACTTGAAAATATAGAGTATAGTGAAAACTTTAAATATATTCGTTATGAGCTTTACAACTTAGAAAAAGAGATAATTCTTAGCGAGACTTAATAAAAGCTACTTCAAACTCTAGATAATTGAGAGGATAGTTTTTCATAAGCTCTTTCATCTGCTTAAAACTAAGCAGATTTCGAGAGCCACTCACTCCACTCTTTTTTATATAACGGAACATCTCCCGAACATCATCAAAAGCCAACTTATACTTCACAACTTCAAACTCTGCATCAAAATAGCGTTTTTGTAAAGTTTTTATCTCTTTTTTACTTCGTAAAAGAGGTGTCAAGCCTGCTGTTTCATTTAATGTTTTAAATGTTCCAGAGGTAAAGATAGCCAAAGAGAGAGGCAGATTTAAACTCCTAATGTTTTTAAAAACACCCTCTAAATCCTCTGCCCACTGCAAAGCTGATGCAGAAAAGAGATAATCAAATTTATAGGTTGCAAGATTTTCAAAAAGATTTATATCATTAAAATCGCCATAGATTGCTTCTATTTTTTTAGATTTTGGATGGAGTTCTAACATACCTGGGGCGAAATCTACTCCAACAAAGTGTTCATATTTCCAATCTACCTTACGACAGAGTGCTCCACTCCCACACCCCAAATCTAAAATATAGTGTGGTTTCTCTTTCAGACAAGAGAGTAGTTTCTCTATTACCTGATTTTGAATAGTGTTATACGATTCATAATGATTTGCATTTTTAGAAAACTCTGTACTTACTCTCATTTTTTATTGAGTACCAAAGAGAGTACAAACATACTAATTACACTCATCACTATAGTTGCTCCTGAAGGTAAGGAGAAGTGAAAAGAGAGTGTCATTCCAAAGATAACACTAAAAAGTGCGAAAAAGAGTGAGATAAGTATAGTATCTCTAAAACCAACGCGAAACTGTAGTGCTGCTGCAGTTGGGATGACCATTAAAGCACCTATCAACAAAGAGCCAACTACTCTTATGGATAGTGCTATTATGATTGCTACAACTGTTACAAGTAGATAATTTAGCATCTTCACTTTGATACCACTTGTTTTTGCCACCTCTTCATCATATGTTAAAAAATAGAGTTCTTTACTAAAGAGAAGCAAAATTGCTAAAGAGAGTGAACCAAAAGAGATAATGGTAATGACATCTTCATTGCTTACAGAGAGAATAGAACCAAAGAGGTAAGAGAAGAGTGAATTATTAAATGCACCACCTAAGGAGACAATAATAACAGCAAGGGCTAAAGAGCCTGAGAGTATTATGGAGAGTATGGCATCAGAGTAAAGACTAAAAGAGCTTCTCAGGTACTCTATAAGCCAAGAAGAGAGGACTGCAACTATTACCGCTACCCAAAGAGGATTGTATCCAGCAACAAGTCCTACGGCTACTCCTACAAGTGCAGAGTGTGCTAAGGTTTCGCTCATAAGTGAATATCGCTTTAAAACAACAAAGGTCCCACTTATTGATGCAAGTGTAGCTATAAAAATTCCTGCTATAAATGCTCTTTGCATAAATTCGTAATCAAACATCTCTAACATTTATAACTCCCTAGTGCTCATGCTTATGGTTATGCAAAAGATGTGCTTCTATTCCATAAAGCGCTGTCATATCTTCACATGAGAGTGTCTCTTTTGGATTATTACAGATAGTTGCTTTTTGGTTTATCGTAAATAGTCTTCCGATATCATCAGCTATCACACCCACATCATGCGTAATAAAAACAATAGTGATATTCTCTTCTTTATTGAGTTGCGAAAGCAGTTTATAAAAACGCTGTTGTGAAACCATATCTACACCCGTATTTGGTTCATCTAAAATAAGTATCTCTGGAGATGATGCCAAAGCACGAGCAATCATCACACGCTGTCTCTGTCCACCAGAGAGTGTTCCAACCATCTTCTTTTTTAAGTCTACTATATCCATCTTTTGCATTGCATCATCTACAAAGGCTGCATCTTTTTTAGAGTATCTACTAAAAATACCTCGATTTGCAACTCGCCCCATTTTCACTATATCTTCAACAGTAGCTGGAAAATTTTCATCGACTAATGATGCACGCTGTGGAACAAAACCTATCTTATGCCACTCTTTAAAACTTCTCAGTTTTTTCCCATAGATGCGTACTTCACCAGAACTTGGCTTCTCTAAACCGAGCAACATTCTTATAAGTGTTGTTTTACCGCCACCATTTGGACCAATTATTGCGATATACTCCCCTTGAAAAATTTCTAAAGAGATATTTTTTAATACATCCATACCTCGAACTCTGAAAGAGAGATTTTTCACATCAAAGATAGGCACCTTAAATTTTAATTGCACGAGAGTGCCTTTGACAATTTCTTTAAATTTTTATACATAATATCTTCATAAGTTACATTTGCTTTGGCTTCATCCGCTGTAATATTTCCTAGAGGTTCAAGGAAATCTATCTTCACATGGGCATCTTCTGCTATAGTTCGCATAGCTTTATCACTTACGAAGTTTTCAAAAAAGATTGTTGTTACACCGTTCTCTTTTATCTTTTGAAAAATTCTTTTCATATCTGATGGTGTAGGATTTGCCTCAGGAGAGAGACCACTCAATGACTCTGCATGAAAGTTATAGTTCTGCGCCAAATAGCCAATAGCATTATGATTTAAGATAATAGTATCTGATTGGCAACTTTGCAGATATCTATTATAACTCTTTTCTAATTTCTCAAGCATACTAAGATACTTATTTGCATTGTCGATATAATACCCTTTATAATCAGGTTTAAGTTCTACGAGTGCATCTCTAATTTTTAGCGTAGCTATTTTCATATTTGAAAAATCTAACCAATAGTGCGGATCAATATTATTATGTGCACACTGAGCATCATGATGTTTATGATGCTCAAATTCATCTGCACCAAGCTCACGCAGTTTTACAAAATGACTCAAGTCTAAAATTTTAGAAGAGAGTTTCATAGAGTCTATCCAAGGCTCAAGCCCAGCACCACTGATGATAAGGAGGGAACTCTTTTCTAAACTTGCCATCAGTTTTGGAGTTGGTTCAAAACTATGAGGGTCTACACCAAAAGGGAGGATATTCACAAGTTCTACACTATTTCCAGC
>JALSUU010000186.1:4061-7100 GCA_027071075.1 Sulfurimonas sp.
TTACATTTGATTATCTAAGCTTTTTTAGATATAATTCGCCACTTTACAAACATAGGAATCTATATATGACAACTAGTCTTTTACTTATTGTTCAAATTGTTTTGGTAATTATTTTAGTAATTGCTGTTCTTCTACAAAAAAGCTCAAGCATTGGTCTTGGAGCGTACAGTGGCTCTAACGACTCTGTTTTTGGTGCAAAAGGTCCAAATGGATTTTTAACAAAGGCGACTTTTACTATTGGTTTTTTATTTTTAGTAAATACTATTACTTTAGGGTATATGTACACGCAAGTTGCACAATCATCAGTAGTTGATGCTATGGTTGAAGATACGAATGTCGTAGCACCAAAAGCTGCTCCAGTTGTAACTCCAGCAGCGACAACAGAAGAAACAAACAGTTCAAAATAAACCCTACACCCACTCAAAGCTAAATAATTTCATTTAGCTTTGCACTCTATTTCGGAAAATGTTATGAAAAAAATCCTTTTACTTATCTCAGCTATTTTTATCGCAGGTGTGTTTTACTTTGCTTACACAAACCTCTCTAAAATTTACCCATTTTATGAACAACTCACACAAGAACATGCTGGAACAGAAGTAAGTCTACAACCTCTTGCACAAGAGAGTGCTCACTTTGTTGGTTCAAAAAAATGTATTGAGTGTCATGATGACAACTACAAAGAGTGGAGTCATTCAAATCATCCAAAAATGATTCAAGATATCAAGAAAAATCCATCTGTTGTTGTTGCTGACTTCTCTAAGCTTCCTTCTGATGCAAATTTTCTTCTTAAAGATGCTATTTATACTGTTGGTGGAAAGTTTAAACAACGATTTATGCTCAGAAAAGATCTCAACGGTACAGAAGATTATGTACTTGGAAACTATCAGTGGAATGTGCAGACTCAAAAATGGCAAGGTTTTAAACCATGGAAATACTGGTACAAAAATGCATATCCTCATGATAACAATGCCCTTCCAACATCTCGTGCCTGTGATGGTTGTCACTTTACAGGGTATATGTCCACACAAACAAGAGTGGAAACTGGAATAGCCTGTGAAGCGTGTCATGGTCCTGCATCGAAGCATGTGAAAGATCCTAATTCGGAAGTATACCAAGCCTCTTTAAGTGACCCAGTAAGACAAAATGAGGTCTGCCTTCAATGCCATATGAGAAATAGAGATAAAAGACTCGAAGATCAAAACATGAGTTCTATTTATGGTGATGCAAGAGATTATCCTATGGGATACGAACCCGGAAAATCACTTCGTCACTACAAAATGGTAGCACCTTTTGAAATGGGACATGCAACACATGAATTTTATGCAAATGGCGCAGCAAAGAAAAACCGTACACAAGGAAATGAATTTGTACACTCTATGATGGGAAAACATGGCATTACCTGTATCAACTGCCACAATCCACATACACTAGAACCAACTGCACAAAAAAATAGTGGGAATGCTCTGTGTATGAAATGTCACTCTTTTGGCTCACTCATTGGTCCGCACCAAAACTCTTTAGAGGCACATACGCATCATAAAGCTGACTCAAAAGGTTCACTCTGTGTGGAGTGTCATATGCCAAAAACTGGTCGTCACACTGGTAAATCTCCTTTAACTGTAAGAAGTCATATGTTTGGGTTTACAACACCTGCTGAAACTTTAAAATATGGTATGCCAAAAGAGACAAATGCTTGTTTTGCTTGTCATAAAAAAGATAGAGATATGAAAACTCTTCAAAATGATTTAGAGAAATGGGGAATTCTAAGCTGGAATAAACTCTAATAGTTATATAATTTCACAATAATTTACAAGGCATCTCTGATGCCTCAAATCAAGGAAAAAGAATGTTAAACGAAATATTTAATGCTTGTGAGACAAATATGCAAGGAAGTCTTGACCATATGCATAGAGACTTCAAAACACTTAGAACAGGAAAAGTTCTTGTTTCTGTTTTAGACAATGTAAAAATCGACTACTATGGCACACCTACTCCACTTGATCAGGTTGGTTCTGTTTTAGCAGCAGATGCTACTACTATCGTTGTAAATCCTTGGGAAAAAAACCTTTTAAGTGATATAGAAACTGCGATTAGTGCTGCAAATATTGGTGTAAATCCTAATAATGATGGTGACCAAATCAAACTCTTTTTTCCTCCTATGACTGTTGAGCAAAGACAAGGTTCTGTAAAAAATATGAAAACTATGGGTGAAAATGCCAAAGTAAGTATTAGAAATGATAGACGCGATGCAAATGATAAAATCAAAAAACTTGAAAAAGAGAAAGAGATTACAAGTGATGAATCAAAATCTGCTCAAGATAAGATTCAAAAAATCACAGACAAATATATTTCAGAAATTGACAGTATCTTAAAAGAAAAAGAAACTGAAATACTAAAAGTTTAATCACGCCAAAGGAAGTAATTCCTTTGCCTACGCTAACGCTTGGTTCTCTTCGGCAGAGAGCCCTCGCACCCTTGGTGCTCTTGTGGAACTACAAAACTAGGAAAAAACAATGGATGTAAAAAAAATATATATGGACGCAGACGCTCTTTTAGAGGGTCACTTTAAACTTAGCTCTGGAAACCATTCACAGTTTTATTTGCAATCTGCAAAAGTTTTAGAAGATCCTAAAACTGCGAAACTTTTAGCCGAAGCTCTTGCAGAGCAGATCAAAGCAAGTGGCTTAGAGATAGATACTGTTTGTGCTCCAGCTCTTGGTGGACTTATCGCTGGATTTGCTCTTGCCACTGCACTTGATGTTCGTTTTATCTTTGCAGAGCGTGTAAATGGGGCTATGAATATTCGTCGTGGTTTTGAAGTAGCGAAAGGCGAAAAAGTTCTTATGTGTGAAGATATCATAACTACTGGTGGCTCTGCTATGGAAGCAGCATCTGTTGTAAAAGAGTTAGGTGGAGAGATTGTTGGAGCTGCCGCTTTAGCAAACCGTGGATTTTGTAAGCGTGAAAACTCTGATGTACAAACTAAGCCAAACTGTAAATTACCACAAGATATACCATTTTTTGCACTTGCAGATTTTA
>JALSUU010000187.1 GCA_027071075.1 Sulfurimonas sp.
TATGGTGCAACGGGTGGTAAACTCTACATCTCAGGAAGTGTAGGTGAGCGTTTTGCTGTGCGTAACTCAGGTGCTTTTGCTATCGTAGAGGGAACTGGAGACAACGCGTGTGAGTATATGACAGGTGGTGTTGTAGTTATCCTCGGCTCTACTGGTATCAACTTTGGTGCTGGTATGACGGGTGGAATTGGATTTGTATATGACAAAGAACATCAGTTTGTTGAAAATGTAAACCATGAGCTTGTTGAAGCTGTAAGAATTGATACAGATGAGGGTGATGAAGCGCGTCACTACTTAAAGCGTTTACTCAAAGACTATGTTGTTGAAACGGGTAGTAAAAAAGCGATAGAATTACTTGAAAACTTTAGAGTAGAAGTAAGAAACTTCTGGTTAGTAAAACCGAAAAACTTAACAAAATTACCACTGAACTTAGAGAATGGAGACTAATTATGAGAGAATTTTTAACAACTGAAAGACTTGACCCAACAAAGAGATTAGTCGTAGAGAGAACAAAAGATTTTGGTGAGATATATGAAGTTTTTGATCGTGATGATGCAGCGAATCAAAGTGATAGATGTATTCAGTGTGGAGATCCATTTTGTTTGAACAAATGTCCACTTCATAACTACATCCCACAATGGTTAAAGTCGATTGCTGAGAAAGATTTAGAGTTTGCATTTAAACTCTCAAATGAGCCATCTCCATTTCCAGAAGTTATGGGTCGTGTATGTCCACATGATAGACTTTGTGAGGGTGACTGTACTTTGAATGATGGACATGGTGCTATTACTATTGGTAGTATTGAAACACATATTACAGAAGAGGGCTTTAAGAATGGTCTTACTCCTGATTTTCCAGGTGTTACAAGTGATAAAAAAGTAGCAGTTATTGGTTCAGGTCCTGCTGGACTCTCTGTAGCCACATATCTTCTTCGCTCTGGTGTAGGGGTGACTATGTATGAAAAAGCAGACCGTGCTGGTGGACTTTTAACCTATGGTATTCCTAACTTTAAACTTGATAAAAAAGTTGTAGAGCGTCGTGTAAAACTTCTTGAAGAAGCGGGTATGCAACTTGTTCTTGATTGTGAAGTTGGAAAAGATAAAACATTTGAAGAGATAGCAAATTCACATGATGCCATGTTTATTGGTGTGGGTGCTACAAAGGCAAAAAGTGCTGGTTTAGCAGGTGAAAGAGCTCCAAATGTATATGCTGCAATGGATTACCTTACAAATATCCAAAAGAAAAATTTTAAAGTTGACTATGAGAAAAAATTTGACTTTAAAGATTTGAATGTTGTTGTAATCGGTGGTGGTGATACTGCTATGGATTGTTTAAGAACAGCAAAGCGTGAGGGTGCAAAGAGTGTAACTTGTCTCTACCGTCGTGATGAACTCAATATGCCAGGATCTAAAAAAGAGTATAAAAATGCTATGGAAGAGGGCGTTGACTTCACTTTCCTTGCATCTCCAAAAGAGGTGATTTTAGATGAGGCTGGCAGTGCTATTGCAGTTGAATATGTAAAAACTACTCTTGGTGCAAAAGATGCTTCAGGTCGTCAAAGAATGGAAGAAGTAAAGGGAAGTGAAACGCGTGTTAATGCAGATGTTGTTATAATGTCACTTGGGTTTGATCCTGTTGTTCCCTCTTTCTTAGCAGAGAATGGCATTGAGACTAACTCATGGGGTGGGATAATTATTGATGAAGAGACGCATGAGACTACTACTGCTGGTATTTATGCTGGTGGTGACTGTTTCCGTGGTGCTGACTTAGTTGTAACGGCTGCTTATGATGGTCGTGAAGCTGCAAGAAGTATTACAGCCTCTTTACTTAAATAATAAACTATAAAAGTTGAAATATTTAGTCATAATAAATGACTAAGTATTTCAATTCTACATCTTTCTTCTAACTTCTCTTAAGAAACAAGCTCCACAATAAAACTTTTAAGTCTTTATTAATTATAATGTATCATATTAATTTCAAGGGAAATCATATGAAAAAAATTATCGTATCAGCAGTACTGTTTTTTGGACTCAATCTTCAAGCAGACAAGGTTCATGATGGCTATGTAGCATATAAATATAAAGATTATAAATTAGCAAGAGTGATTTGGGATGACTCTTGTTCGAGTGGAAATTTGAGTGCTTGTTATAATCTTGCACAGATTTATTCTAATGGTTTAGGAACACACTATAATGAGCTCAAAGCTGCGAAACTTTACAATAAAGTATGTAAATCTGGCACAGATGCAAGGGCATGTACTAACTTAGGTATTTTATTAGAAAATGGTGTTGGTGGTGTGCATAGAGACTATTACACTGCAAGTAAGATGTATCTTAAAGGATGTGATGCAGGGGATGTCAATGGATGTTTCAATCTTGGAACTTCATACTATAAAGGAAGAGGAGTTGTAAGAGACTTACAACTCGCAAGTGCTATCTATGAGGATACTTGTAAACATGGTCATGTATATGGTTGTTACAATGCTGCAAAGATGCAAAAAGATGGCAAAGGTATCAGAAAAAATGAATCTAAAGCAAAACGATTGTTTGCTAAAGCGTGTAATATGGGACATCATAGTGCCTGTCGAAAGTATGAAAGACTTGACGAAGATGGTGTTAAATAAGCTGATATTTGTTAAAAATTAGATATAATGCAAATTATTATATAAACTAAGGATTTTTCTTTGAACCTATTAGATCTATTTAACAAAACTTTTGATAATAAACCTGCTGTAAAAGAAGAGGCTTCTTCACATTGGATTAAATGTAAATCATGTAACTCTAGCATGTACTATAAAGAAGTCGCAAATCAAAACTATGTATGTCCTAAATGTGGTTTTCACATTCGGATTGGGGTAAAAGAGAGAATTGCTCTTTTAGCTGATGAAGGTACTTTTGTTGAGCATGATGCTACTTTAGAACCAGTTGACCCTATTAATTTTGTAGATAAAAAACCGTATAAAAAAAGAATAGAAGAGGGATTTGCTAAGACTGGTAGAAAGTCATCAGTAGTTGCAGGTAGCTGTAAAATGAATGGTGTTTCTGCACAGGTAGTTATTTTTGACTTTGCTTTTATGGGTGGATCTTTAGGCTCAGTAGAGGGTGAAAAAATAGTGCGTGCTGTAAACCGTGCTATTGAAAATAGAGAGGGGCTTATCATCCTTTCTGCATCAGGTGGTGCAAGAATGCAAGAGTCAACTTTCTCACTTTTACAAATGAGTAAAACCTCTGCAGCCCTAGCAAAGTTAGCAAATCAAAACTTACCATATATCTCAGTACTTACTGATCCAACTATGGGTGGGGTATCTGCATCATTTGCAACCCTTGGTGATATTATCATCGCGGAACCGGGCGCACTTATTGGGTTTGCTGGACAGCGTGTAATTGAGCAGACTATTGGCTCTGCACTTCCAGATGGTTTCCAGCGTGCAGAGTTCTTGTTAGAGAAAGGTTCTGTTGATATGATTGTAAATCGTAATGAACTGAAAGATACTCTTGCAGATCTTTTAACACTTTTAAAAGTTTAGTATGAGACTCTATGCCCTTTGTGACCAAGATATGCTTGATGCAAGAGGTGTCTCTATTGAAGAGTTTATATCTATAGCAAAAGAGAAAAATGCTGAGATTATTCAGTACCGTAATAAAAATGCAGATATAGCTTTTATTAAACAACAACTCATACTAATCCGAAAAATGTATGATGGTTTTTTAATTGTAAACGATGCTTATGAACTGATAGAATTTTGTGATGGTGTGCATCTCGGTCAAGAGGACTTAGCACTTATTGATGAAGATATATCAAAAGCTGTAAACATTTTGCGAAGTGTTGTTACAGAAGATAAGATTTTAGGCATATCTACACATAATGAAGAAGAAGTTTTAGAAGCAAACAGTTTAGACTTAAACTATATTGGGCTTGGAGCGTTGCGTCAAACAGATACTAAAAAAGATATAAGTGCTGTTTTGGGTGATACACTTGATAATATTGCAAGTAACTCTAATCACCTAGTTGCGGCTATTGGTGGTGTAGAGTTAGGTGATACATTTGAAAATGTAACATACCATGTGATTGGGAGTGGTTTACTTAAATGAATATAGAGATACTCAGCATCGCAAAAAAAGAAAAAACTATTTATGATCCTCTTTATAAAGATCTAACGAAGATGATAAGTCGTTTTTCTAAGGTTCAGGATACGGAAATTTTTACAAAAGATGTAACAAAAGCACACACAATTTCCCCAGAAGCTTCGCAAAAAGCATATACTAAGGCATTAGAACCACATATTGGCTCTTCTTATAGTATAACTTTACATCCAAATGGAAAATTAATTGATAGTTTTGAGTTTAGTAAGCTTTTAAATGATAAAATGTCAGTAAAATTTTTTATAGGTGGCGCTTATGGCTTTGAAGATGCGTTTTTAAAAAAAAGCGATAAGGTGATAAGTTTAGGAAAACTAACGATGAGTCATAAAATAGCAAAGGCTGTTTTACTTGAGCAGATATATAGGGGTTTTTCTATTTTAAGTAACCATCCATATCATAAATAACAAATAGGGGAAGATAAGTGCAAGCAAGTGAGTTAGAGTATTTTAAAGAAATTTTAGAGAGTCGTAAAAGACAGATTAATAAAAATATAAATGGTGTAAATGATGAACTTAATCAGTTAAGTACACTCGAGTTAAATGATGAGGGTGATCATGCCGCTATGAATAATAACTCAATGGTTGAGAGTGCTATTGTGCAACAACAAAAAACTGAGTTAGAAGAGATTGATGTAACTTTAAGCAAAATTGCAAATGGTGACTATGGTATTTGTGAAATGTGTGAAGATAAAATAGGGTTTCAAAGACTAAAAGTAAAACCGCATGCTATTTACTGTATAGATTGTAGAGAAATAGTAGAAAAATCAAAATAGAGGATTTCTTATGTATATAAAAAGATATACGATTGCTGCACTTATTTTAATTGCATTAGTTGGTGGGTTTGTTTACACTTATGTGAGTAAAGATACAACAACTATTGACTTTTTTGGTATTCCATTACCAGCACTATCTATTGCTATATGGGTGATTATTCCACTTGTACTACTCTATATCGCTAGTGTATTACATATAACATTTTACTCTTTTCTTGGAACTTTAAATACGCGAAAGTATGAGAAAGATCATGAAAAACTTCTTGACTTAATCATTGATGCATATTTGGGTAAAAAAGATCGTAGTCATGTTTTCAAAACACCTCCGTATTCATTACTTGGAAGACTCTTAGATAATAGTACTATTTTTCCAAATGGTGAGATAACTTTTAAGTTTGATAATGAAAAAACACAAAAAATGAGTGCAGTTTTAAATGATATCAATGCTATTAAAAATGGTGAGGTTGTAGACCTTAAAGTTTATAACTTAAAGATGGAAAATCAGTTAGTTATACAAAATGAGCGTAATAAGTATAAAAAAGGAGAGTTGAGTGCGGAAGATATTCTCTCTAACTCTACTAAATATGCAGAAGCACTGAACAAAGAAGTGTATGCTGACTTTGCAAAGGTTGCATCTCTTGTAAATATTCAAAAGTATAAAGCACTTATGACAAAAGAAGCACTCTTTAGCATCTTATCTCGTGTAAATGCTGAAGAGTTTACTTTGGAAATAACTAATGAAGATATCGTAGAACTGATTAAAATGGTAGATTTAGATACAAAAGAGTTAATTAAACTCTCTTCTACCCTTGCAGCTAGTGGTATGATTCCTGATCAAAGAATTAAACTTTTTGAGATTTTAAGCGATGATAGTGAAAGTGGTACAGAGGCGTATCTTTATACTCTTTTTGATTTAGAACTGATTGATCCTGCCTTTGAGATTTTAGATAGTTCTCAGCCAAATGAGTATATGAACTTTAAAGCATACCGTGCTTTAAAAGAGTCTCATAAAAACTTTAGTATAGAACTATTTATATAATTTGATGCAAAAAAAACTCTCCTTTGACAAACCTCTTTATGTATTAGCCCCTCTTGCGGGCTTTACTGACTTACCATTTAGAAGTGTTGTGAAAAAGTTTGGAGCAGATCTTACTGTGAGTGAGATGTTAAGTTCAAATGCTTTAGCACATGGTTCTACTAAAACACTTCACATGTTAGAAAAATCTTCAAACGAAGATCCATACTCTGTACAAATCTCTGCATCAGAAGTAGATATGGCAAAAAAAGCTGTTGAAGTTTTAAATGAGCAAGAGGGTATAGATATTATAGATCTCAACTGTGGCTGTCCTGTTCCAAAAGTAGTAGGGCATGGAAGTGGAAGCTCTCTTCTTTTAAATCTCCCTCTTATGGGTGATATTATTAAAACAATCAAAGATACCTCAAACAAGAGTATGACAAGTGTTAAGATAAGACTTGGATTTGAAGAGAAGAATCATGTAGATATTGCAAAGCTAGTTGAGGATAGTGGTGCTGATTTTTTAGCTGTTCATGGACGCACTCGTGCTGGAAAATTTAAGGCTCCTGTGGATTACGATGCAATAGCTGAGATTAAAAATGCAATCAATATTCCAGTTATAGCAAATGGTGACATTGACTCTTATACGAAAGCAAAGTGGGTTTTAGAACATACTGGGTCTGATGGTGTGATGATTGGTCGTGGTGCTGTTGGTGCTCCTTGGATATTTCATCAACTGCGTAGTGGCGAAGAGCATATAGATAAGCTCTTAAAGCATGAAATAGTAATGGAACATTTAGATAAGATGATAGAGTTTTATGGCGCTCATGGTGTGCCTATGTTTCGTAAACATGCACATACATACTCTAAGGGTTATAAGGGTGCTTCAAAACTTCGTGATGCTATTAATCACATCAGTGAGATAGCTGAGTTTAGAGTGGTGATAGATGATTTTTTTAAAAATAGTGAGATGGCTTAATGTTAAATATAAGTGAATCAATTCAAAATCTTGATAGTTATGATATTGCTGATAATCTTTTTCATTATGATTACAATACAAAACATCTTCTCTCTCTTATAAAGAGTG
>JALSUU010000188.1 GCA_027071075.1 Sulfurimonas sp.
CTAAAGAGCAAAAAGTTGTGGCTATCTGTGGAGGCTATGAGATGATGTTTGAGAAGATAATGGACCCCTTTTGTGTTGAGAGTGAAGAAAAAGAGGTAGCTGGATTTGGTCGTTTTAAAGGTGAAGTGCATTTTCAAAAAGAGAAGATAGTCCAAAAAGGCTCTTACAATCTCTTTGGTGTCATGGGTGATGGCTATGAGATACACAACGGTACTGCAAAAAAAAGAGCCAAAAAGAAAAAAAACATCTACGGCACTTTCATCCACGGCATCTTTGAGTCAGATGCCTTTCGTGAGCTTCTTTTTAGTGAGATAAACAGCGACTACAAAGGGTATAACTTCAAAGAGTACAAGGCCAAAGCTATTGCATCATTTGCACAACATATAGAGGAGCATATAGATATGCCTTATCTTTTAAAAGCACTCAATGAGTAATCTACTTATTACCCTTTTTGCTTACCTCATAGATAGAAAATATGGGGAGTTCTCTTTTATAAAACACCCCATTATCATCATCGGAGAACTTATCGCTTGGTTTGAGAGGCACTTTTACAAAGACTCTATTATGCGAGGGGTTGCGCTTCTTCTTTTTATGCTTCTCATCACTACCTATTTTGCATATCTACTTGCATCACTCTTAGAAAAACTCCCCTATCCTCTCTACATTTTTTTCACTTCCATCATAGCCTCTATCTTCATCGCCCATAAAATGCTTCGTGATGCAGTAAGAGGAGTTGTTTTTGCTAAAGATAAAAGAGAAGCTATCTCTATGCTTGTGAGTCGTGATACAAAAGAGCTGAGTGAGAGTGACATATATAAGGCAGCCATTGAGACCTATGGGGAGAACCTTAGTGATGGCGTTGTTGCTCCACTGCTCTACCTACTCTTTTTTGGACTCCCTGGCATCATCTTCTACAAAACAGTAAATACCCTCGATTCTATGGTAGGCTATAGAAACAAAAAGTATGAACGCTATGGTAAAGCTTCCGCAAAACTCGATGATGTACTCAACTTCATCCCCTCAAGAGTCACCGCCATTCTCATTATGCTACTGAGTAAACAAAAAGATATTTTTGCTTTTTATGCTGATGGGAAAAAGCATGACTCTCCAAATGCAGGACACCCCATAACTGCCATGGCAGTTGCCCTTGATGTCAGACTTGGAGGAGACACCTCTTACTTTGGAGAGATAAAGTCTAAGCCCTATTTTGGGAGAGGGAGAAAAGAGATAAAGGGAGAGGATGTTCTTCGAGCCTTGAAAAATATTTTTTAAAATTAGCTATAATATTTTCAGAAATCATTACAGTTCTTAAAAATTTAAGAATCAGAATTAACTGCTGTTTGGTTCAGTTGCAAAAGAGAGTAGCACTGAAAAAAGTGATATAGATATTGTCTATGAAACATTTACCAATTTTATAAATAAACACAAAGGATAGACAAAGAGATAAATAAGAATTTTTTTAGAAACTAAATGATACAATTCCTAATAATGATTATCAATATTCAAGGAATTACATTTATGCCAAAAATTTTAAGTTTCAGTTGTATCGCTTCTCTACTTCTCTCTTCCCTCTTGTATGCAAAAGATGAGGAAAGCTCAAAAAGAGATAGAATTCACTCAGTAAAAAAGGTGGTAAATCAAGTCGGGAAGATAGATACAAAAGAGATTTCAGAAGTCGACAAAGTTCGTAAAATGTTTAGTGAGGGAACAGTTTCTGGGCAGTTACGAATGATGTACTCTCAATCTCCTGAAGCTGACAAACTTTACACTACTGCAACAGGTGGGATTATCAAGTACGAACTTGCAGAGTATCATGGGCTTAATGCTGGGGCGGCGGTCTATACCTCTTATGATATGCCTTTTCTATCAGGTTCAGGTAAAGAGAGGTATACAGACCTCTCTTCAAGTAATGAAAATCATACTGATATGAGTGAAGCCTACCTTAATTACAAATACCAAGATTTAAACATTCGCGTTGGAAGACAAGTAATAGATACTCCTTTA
>JALSUU010000189.1 GCA_027071075.1 Sulfurimonas sp.
GATATACATCAATCGTTACATTTATAGTATCAAGAGCTTTTTCAAACCTATCAAGCTGTACCTGTTTATACTCTTTTATCTCTTTATATTTATCACTTTTTACTAAAGAATCAAGGGCATTATAGATAGCATTCTCTTTTCTTAGTAAGATTACTAAGTGCATCAAACTCTCTTTTTTGAGTTTATACTCATCAAAGTTTGTATTAAGAACTTTTATTTCAGAGAGCCCTGTGAAGATATCAAAAGGATTTGTTATCTTTTCCACTTCCCCAATAGCTGGTGGAGTAATCAAAGAGGAGAAAGGTGCACCACTATCCCCTTTTAGTTTTTCAACCTGTGATGTTAAAATGTTTTCCTTAGAGATAAGCGCACTCAGTTCATCTTTATCACTTATACTCTTAGCATGTTTACTTAAGTACTTTATACGCTTTTTAATTGTATCAAGATTTGTACGAACTTCTAAAGATGTGAGGTATGATGCATAACTTTTGAGCCAAGTACTCTCATCTGCTATAGATTTTTCTAACTCGGCAAGTTGATTCTCATACAAAGCAATTTTTTTGCGTCTCGCTTCCTCTTTTTTTGCCTGTGCTTCTTTTTCTAAGCGTATTTTTTCGGCTTCAATTTTTGCATTTTCTATTGCTAGTAGTTCTTCTTCTGAGAGTGTAGTGTTTGTATCTACTTGAGCGATAACTTCATTGACTGGGAGTGCTACTTTTGTCGCATCAGCCAAGAGTACACTTGAAAAAACAAGAAGAAAAGATAGAGCCAAAGAGTGCAGTCTCATCGAGGGACTCCAAAATCATTTAATACAGAGAGAATCAAATCTTTTTCACAACTATCAGTAATTTTTACACCACCGATTCCAACTGGAAGGATAAAAGTAATACTTGAATCGGAACTCTTTTTATCAAGGTAAAATGTTTCATAAAAACTTTCACTATCAGTAACAAGATAAGAAGTAGCGAGATTATACTTGTGGAGTAAATCTTTCACTCTTTGTGCTTCGTCTTCTTGCATCAAAGAGATCTTCACAGCAGTCTCATTTGCCATTACCATTCCAATAGCCACAGCTTCACCATGCAGATACTTTTTATACTTTGTCTCATTCTCTATAACATGCCCAAAGGTATGTCCATAATTGAGTGCTGCACGAATACCATTCTCTTTTTCATCCTGAGCCACTACATCAGCTTTTGTCTGGACTGCTTGTTTTATAGCTTCTTGAAGTACCTCTGGGTCTTTTAAATCGGCACTCTCTAAAAATTCAAAAAAGTCTTTGTTAAAAGTAACAGCCATTTTCACTATTTCTGCTACACCAGCACCAAATTCACGCTCTGGAAGTGTTGTTAAAAAATGGGGATCAATATAAACCGCTTTAGGCTGATGAAATGCTCCAATGAGATTTTTTCCATAACTATTATTCATACCTGTTTTTCCACCAACACTTGCATCAACCTGAGAAAGGAGCGTCGTTGGAATTTGAATAAAGTTAATGCCTCGCTGATAAATACTAGCCGCATACCCTGTCATATCACCAATAACACCGCCACCAAAAGCAATAAGCATTGATTTACGGTTAAATTTATGGTTAAAAAGAGACTCTAAAATTGTATTTATCGAATCTTGATTTTTATACTCTTCTCCATCAGGAACTGTAATGATGTAAAGTTCTTTAGCAGTCACTTTTGAGAGTAAGTATCCTAAATGTAGACCTGCTACTTTTGGATTTGTAATTATTGCTACTTTTGTATCAAAATGAACTGGTTTCATTATGTCTATTGTTATATCGTATGAGCTATCTACTACTTGTTTAAGGGGAATATTTACTTGCATTGTCTGTCCAAAATTATTATTATTTTTACTTCTTACATGACTTAGAAATATGTAAAGAAGTCTAGTATTAATAATACTTAAAATATACTAAATAATTAATAAATCAGAGTTGCACGGGAATAAATATTT
>JALSUU010000190.1 GCA_027071075.1 Sulfurimonas sp.
AGACCTACAGCGCCAAGAACGACAATCACCCAACCGATAATTCCAGCAGAATCAATGATATCAAGCACTGTTTTTTCCTCTTTATCTGAAACCTCTTTATTTGCATTTTCATAAATAAATATGTTCAGTAAGTCTGGCTTTTGGTGATGTAAAAGTGCATTTGCATTCTCTTTTGAAAGTGCATCACCCCATATCTTAAAGCTGTTATTTCCAGCAGGCACAAGTGCTCCACTTGCTTTTGCACTTACACCATAAGTAGCGATGTTACCAACTTTAATAAGCTTGCCTTTTGCTTGTGAACCATCTTTGAGATAAAATGCACCATCTTCGATGCGTAAAGAGGAGAGCTCTTTTGTTAAAGTGAGCGTTTTTTCAAATATCTCTTGTAATGTTTTTGGATAGTTGTTTTTATCTATATCTACAGTTATATTGTATGGCTTGAGCGCTGAGCCACCTTGAAGGACTACTGCTTCTATGAGAGATGTGTCATCATTGATATTTTCAAGGTTTTGCTGTGCGGAAAAAAGTTTATTACTTAGAGACTCATTGAGAGACTCTTTTTTAAGCACTTGTGCCTGTAGATTTTGAATATCTTTTTTTGCAGCAGCAAGCTTCTGTTTATTTTGAGATGTTACCTCTTTTACACGCACTTGGAGCATCTGCTTTTGCGCCTTTAAAAAAGCGAACTCTTTGGCATAGGCTTTCTCTATCTCATTTGAAGCAAAAAGAGAGAGTGCTGATATGAGTAGTAGTAAAAGTATCTTTTTCATTATTTTTCCTCACTTAAAATAAGTGCATTTGGCAGTGTGAAGTAGCCTGTGCGTATCTGCTTTTTGAAAGCATCAAAAATATTTAATATTTCTGCTTGTTTCTCTTTATTAAGCATCTCTTTATACTCCCAGCCACTATTACCGCGAGTAACATAACCTACTTTTTCATCAGGAGTTTTAAAGAACATCATCGCAGTTCCTACTCGTGCAACCTCCACAAGTCTATTTTCACCTTCAAGTTCAATACTCTGTTTAAAAATGGCATTCTCTTTCGTCATACGAATCTCATCTGCATACGAGTTATAAACATACGAGAGCGCTTTTTGTGGCGTGATGAGGGAACTTTGGAGCTGTGTTTTGATTTTTTCTACTGCTGCAACTCTATCTGCAGTTTTAAAAGGTATGGAAGTTTTTATCATCGCTTCAAGCTTCTTAATGGCATCTAAAACGACAGGTCGTAACCCTAAGGAGTTTTGACTCGCTTTTGTAATCTTTGTTTGAATAGCAGTAAGCTCTTTTTGAATCTCTTTGAGTTTAAGCTCTTTACGCGAAATGATTCCCTCAAGTTCACTCTTTTGAGCCGTAAGTGAACGCATTTGGGACTTATAGGAGTCCTTCTCATCAGATATTTGAGAGTTAAGCGTTTCTACTTCTGCACGCAGTTTCATTAAGGACTCAGCCATGTTCTCTGTAGCACTTGTAGATGCACACAAAAGTGAACCTGTAAAGAGCAGTGACAAGGCAAATGGTATAGTTTTTTTAGACATAGTCTCCCCATATAAATAAAAGATGTGGAATTTTACAGAAGCTGGATTACTTATAAATTACCTATTGGTGACATTTTGATTACTAAAGTGAAAGGGTTTGGTTACGAGAGAAAGACTAAGGACGCATCTCCTTAGTCTTTGAGAAGAAAAATTGTGAAGATTATTTTGTATAATCTTCAAGTGGATCCATAGAACCTGCTTTTCCTTTCCATACATTTGCTTCAGTAGCACCTGCACAAGAAGTATCATCATCTAAGTGAATAGCTCCATTTGCACCTATTTGAACACCAGGATTTGTAACCCAGTCATACAGAGCAGTTTTATCACTAGAATCTTTCGAGTTTTTGTCAGAGTAAGTTGTGTTGTCACTTGCAAGTGTTAATGCACTATCTTTGAAACATAAAGCACCATTA
>JALSUU010000191.1 GCA_027071075.1 Sulfurimonas sp.
GCTTTAATGATAAGCTCTTGAAGTTTTTTGTTTTGCATAAAAAGATTGAGCAGTTTTTTATTGTTGTCTAGTTTTATAACTACTTGCTTTAAATCTCTTTGTAATAAATTTGCATTTTGTTTGATTTCATCAAAAAAGTTTTGAAAAACTTTTGGTGGGTTTGACTCTATATTTTTATAAAAATACTCTATTTTTTGCTCTAAAGCTTTGCTATTTTTACAATCTTTAAATATCTTCGCATAGCTTAAAATATATCTGTTTGTATCATATTTATCACAGTAAGATTCTAGCTTTGCCAAAGAGAGTGTATCTTGTGCATCTATGGTTATGATGGGTTTGTACTCATCAAACTTGAGTGCGGTAGATTTTTTAACAACTCTCTTTTGCTCATAAGCATCAGAAAAACCAAAGATGTACTCTCCAAGTTTACTTAACTTTACAAACTCTAGTGAATCCCACGGTGATATATAGGCTTTACCTTTGGCACTTATAGTGTAGGGTGAATAAGGTTCATCATATTTTAACTCAAAGAGCCCCAAAGCACCAAGATAAAAAAATGATGCCTTTAAGATAGGTTCTAAAAAGAGCACATTATAGTCTCTCTCATCTGCATAAAATGTTTCTACAACTACTCCATTATCTGTAATCACTTCGCACTCTAGGTTATACTCAGCTGTTTTATGAGGTCGATCTAAGTCTATCCTCATATCTCTATACTTACAAAATTTTACAATATTACTCATATCAACCCAAGCATCTTTTGGGAGTTCAGCTATGATGGACTTGAGTACCATAAAGAGAGAAGATTGTTTAGAGTACCAACTATCGTAGCGTACTTTTTTAAGATGCGATAAAAAAATTCTACTTATAAAAAAATCTATTTTATCTTCAAACTGAGTTATCAAAAAGTTTCTCAGCGTATCAATCTCTCGACCTTTAAAACCTTTTACTTTCCAGTAATAGTAAGAAAAACTTCTTGTGAGCATATCAGTAGCCAGTAGAGATAACTTTTTATCATCATAAAACTCTTCAATTTGTGTTGAGTTTTTGAGCATATTTAAAGTCTTACTCAAAGGTTTCTCGTTTGTTTTTCCAAACTCCACAAGATTGTTTTTGAGCATCTCTGAGATAACATTTATAAAGTTAAAAATATGCGCTTCATTAGAGTATGTAAAACAAGCATCAAGATTTTCTGCATCTTCAATTGCAAAGAGTTCCATCTCTGAGGGCACAGGAAATACCATCTTTAAAACTGATTTAAAATTCCCACGCAGACATAACACATCACTTGAACCATTATAAAATACTGACTCTTCTCTTTGTATAAACAAAAACTCATCTTTTTGTTTTGTGACACTACTTCCCCAGCTAGATTTTTGAGATAAAAAATCGGTAGAAAATTGTCTCATTACATCCTTTGTTTCTAAACTGCTTCTCTCCCAAATAAGGTTTTCATAAACAAATTTTGAAGCCTCACTAGATGATAATTTATGATAGATTTTTTCTACAAATGGAGACATAGATAAAAGGGTACTAAAGTGATCAATAAGATCTGTTTTACGAATAGTACGAATTTTTTTTAGATTGATTTTACTCCCTGCAATATCCCCTATAAATGCTGCAAACTCTAGTAATTCGTTGTAAGAACAGTTATTTAGATTTACCAAAATCTCATTTTTATTTAGTTGTAAAAACTTCATTATATTACCACCCCATACTCTTTTAATATATTTTTCACTGATACATCTTTGAGCTCTTTAACTTGAGTTGTTAAATAAAACATACCATTACCCTAAAATATAGTCTAAATCTGCACTGCTGAGCTGTTTTAAGCCACCCTCATCACCACTGATTATCATATCTGTCATATCTTGCTTTTGAGATTGGAGTTCTAAGATTTTCTCTTCGATTGTCCCTTTTGTGATCATCTTGTAGGAGAATACTTTGTT
>JALSUU010000192.1 GCA_027071075.1 Sulfurimonas sp.
AGAGTCATATACAAAATACCCTTGTGCATAGTTTGGTGTCTCTTCCCCTATAATCTTTATAGAGTTTTTGTTTGCCCCCACTGTTCCATCGGAACCTAAACCAAAAAAGATAGCTTCATAGACCTCTTCATCTTCTATGACAAACTCTGCATCATACTCTAGGCTTGTATGGGTTACATCATCATTTATTCCCACTGTAAAGTGGTTTTTACTTTGCTCTTTTGAGAGTTCATCATAGATAGACTTTATCATAGCTGGTGTAAACTCTTTGGATGAGAGTCCATATCTTCCACCTATGATTTTTGGCATAGAAAAGTTCAGTTTCCCCTCTGTATTTGCTTCACTTAAAGCGGTAAGAACATCATGGTAGAGTGGTTCTCCTAAAGAACCTGACTCTTTTGTTCTATCCATCACAGCTATTGATTTTACAGAAGAAGGAAGTGCTTTTATGAAGTGATCTATACTAAAAGGGAGGGCTAAACGCACTTTAATCACTCCCACTTTTTCGCCTACAGTGTTCAGATACTCTACACTCTCATGCACAGCTTCAGCTCCTGATGCCATTATAACTATAACTCTCGTAGCATCCTCTGCTCCCACATAGTCAAAAAGCTTATAACTTCGCCCTGTCAGTGTTGCAAACTTATCCATCTGCTCTTGGAGTATATCTGGAAGTTTTTCATAGTAACTATTAACACTCTCTCTTGCTTGAAAATAGACATCTGGATTTTGAGAAGTTCCTCTTATAAAAGGATTATCAGGAGTCAAGGCTCTTTTTCTATGTGCTTGAACCAAATCATCACTTATCATAGCTTTAAGCGTACTCTCTTCTAAGAGTTCTATCTTCTTTATCTCATGAGAGGTACGAAAACCATCAAAAAAGTGTAAAAAAGGTATGCGAGATACCAATGAAGTTGCCTGAGAGATAAGTGCAAAATCATGTGCCTCTTGAACACTACACGAAGGCATAAGTGCAAAACCCGTTTGCCGAACACCCATAACATCTTGATGATCACCAAATATAGACAAAGCTTGTGCAGCTAAAGAACGAGCGGCTACATGAAAAACTGTAGGTGTTAACTCTCCTGCAATTTTATACATATTTGGTATCATCAATAAAAGTCCCTGAGAAGCAGTAAAAGTAGTTGTCAATGCCCCACTTTGTAGTGCACCATGTACAGTCCCACTCGCTCCCGCTTCACTCTGCATCTCCATCACTTCTGGAACTGTATCAAAGATATTTTTCTCACCATGCGCTGAGTATATATCGCTATACTCACCCATTGGTGATGCAGGTGTAATAGGATAGATTGCTATTACTTCATTTATTTTATGTGCTACTCTTGCAACTGCTTCATTTGCATCGAGTGTTATCATTTTTTTAGACATTCTATTTTCCTTATTATTTATTTATTTTTGAAATTTTTTTCTATAGTAACGAATTACCATAACTTTCACTGCATCATTAAAAACAAACCATGTTGATGCATATAACCACATAATCCCTGCCCATTTCCAACCTATAGGCTCCATAAGATCAAATCCATACACCCCTATGACCGTTCCACCTACTGCACTCCAGAGTGTTGCATTTACAAGTATCCATGAGGGATGGGGACCTTTAAAAAACCAGCTATCTGTACGAGTATTGTAGATAGTTCCGTGTCCTGCAACTACAAGCTTGACAAAGAAGAGTGACTGCACAAACTCTAGCGGTAAGTGCATCATACTCATCACATACCAAAAGATTAGAAAAGAGGATGCAACACCTGCAACTCCAAGCCAAGTAGAGAGCACTAACATCTCTTTCATATTCCATCGTACAGGTCGCGGCTCTATCTTTGTGTTATCATAAGCAATGGCTAAGATAGGGATGTCATTAAGCAAGGCTAAAAGTATAATCATCAAAGCCGTTACAGGATAAAACTGAAATA
>JALSUU010000193.1 GCA_027071075.1 Sulfurimonas sp.
TCATAGAAATTATGCTTGCAAGAAGCATTCCACAAGCCATGTGAGAATAATGTGATATAATTATTACAAATATGTTTTAGATGAGAAGAGATGAATAACAATATAAGTTTTTATAAATTTATGCATAGACAGATACTTATGGTTTTAGCCCTCATGCTGGGTACTGGACCTGGGTATATATTGATGGGGTATTTGTATGGTTCTTTTTATATAGAGCTTGGTTGGTACCTTATTGTTGTGTTGAGTTCCTATTGGGGATACTATCTTTACAAATCTTATAGCAATGAGATGACAATAGAAGCAAAAGAGAGTTGGCTCACAGAAGTGCGCATTTTTATGTTTGTTTACTTCTCTCTTTGGACTTTGATGTTTGTCTATTATGTTTTCAAACTAGAGATAGAACTTCACTATATTGCCATTGCTACGCAACTGGGAAGTACTGTTGTGGCATCCACCATTCTTGCTTCTCAAAAAAAATTAGTAATCTCGACTGTAGTCACAATGATGCTGCCAATAACTATTTATTTACTTGTAATAGGAGAGCCTTACAGCTATTTACTTGCTTTATTTACTGTTGTTTTGAGCATTGTTCTGCTTTATGCCGCTAAAAATACACACAATTACTTAACAAAGAGTAGATTTCAGGCCTATCATGATTATTTAACAGGTTTGGGCAATAGAAGATATTTCATAGAGATGCTAGAGAGTTCAGCAAAACAAAATTCTCATAAATACACCTACTTGCTCTTAATAGATTTGGACTACTTTAAAACCATTAATGATACTTTGGGACATGATGTCGGTGATAAACTTCTCAAAGAAGTTGCGTATAGAATGGACAGTTTGGCTTTACAATATGGTAATGCTACCGCACGCCTTGGCGGTGATGAGTTTTGTGTTCTGGGTCGCCGCAGTTTTGATACTGAACAGGACTGCCTCTTTGAAGCGGAAATTTTTTCAGAAAAACTGCTCAATGCAATCAAGCAGAGCTATCATATAGACGGCAGCAGCCTCTATATAAGCTCAAGTATTGGTGTAAGTATCATAAACAACCCAAAACTGCAGGCAAATGAGTTTTTAAAAGAGGCAGATATTGCCATGTATGAAGCCAAACATAGAGGAAGAGACGGTATTATTATCTTCAATGATGAACTTTGTCAGCTTGTTGAAGAGAAGCTTGATATCGAACGTCATCTCCATTTTGCTCTGAAAAACGAAGAGATTAAGCTAGTGTATCAACCGCAGGTCAATGTTAAAGGTAAAGTTGTCGGATGTGAGGTCTTGGTACGCTGGGAAAGCGAGGAACTTGGTTGTATCTCTCCTGAGGTATTCATTCCGATTGCGGAAAGTAATGGCTACATTATAGAACTTGGTGATTATATTCTTGAAGATACGCTGCAAAAATTATCCAAATGGTCCAAAGAAGGTATGAAACTGGAGCAGATATCTGTCAATATAAGTATGCGTCAACTGCTTCATAAAGATTTTGTTTCAAAAGTCTTTGCACTCTTTAAAAAGTATGATGTAGCAAATTTTAAAACAAGAATTATTTTTGAAATTACAGAAACAAGTACTTATGATGATACAAAGAAGCTTATTCATGTTATCAATAGACTGCGTCACGCAGATGTCTATTTCTCAATCGATGATTTTGGTACAGGGTACTCATCACTCAGTTATCTGCGTGACATCCCGATAGATGAACTCAAAATAGACAAATCTTTCATCATGGAACTTGCCAACGTCCAGCAGGCGTCTTTAGTGAAATCTATCATAGATATCTCTAAAAATCTCAATCTCACAATAGTTGCAGAAGGTGTTGAAAATGAGTATCAAAAAGAGTTTCTTGCAGAGTTAAATTGTGATATATATCAGGGCTATCTTTTTTCTAAACCATTGGAAAAAGAAAAATTTGAAGAATATT
>JALSUU010000194.1 GCA_027071075.1 Sulfurimonas sp.
GGACCATTTTTAAAAGTTGCTCTAGTTTGTTATTGGTATCAAAGAGATAAGCACTTTGAGTCGCTCCTACTAAAACTTTACTTCCATCAACAGCTATACTTTTGCCAAGTTTTGTACCATCACTGCTGTCATCAGCTACTTTTTGTTTCTCTAGCAGATAGTCTCTATTTACCACTTTCACTGAGAGCGCTACACTTTTTGTGTTTGCATCTGCATCTTGAATATCTACATTGATTTTGTATACATTATCTCCATTAGAGTCTTGTGGATTATCATAATCAAATGCGGCACGGTTATAGATAGTAGTTCCATTTATCTCAAACTGCTCTGCATCCACACCACTCAAAGAGTACTCAAGAGAGGCAGCAGGACTCCCTGCATCGATACTATACAAACCATATAGCTCTTTTTCATCAATTGTTATCTCTTTAGAGAAGTCATTGTAAACAAAGATTTGGTTTAAAGGGTATGCATCATAAACAAAGAGGTGTTGAGAAGCGGACTTATCACTTGCCAGTATATATTTATCATCAGCAACTAAAGAGGATACAGAGATATTCATATCTTGTAACTTCTCAACCTCTACCACTCCCTCCTCTGTATCAGTGAGTTTTGATATTTCTAAGCTATCTTTAAAATTTAAAAACATCTTATCTTGTAAGAGTGTTTTATTTGCAGGATTATTCGATCTCTTTGCAAATGCTATTGTTTGTGATGCAACAATTTTATGTGCATCTAAACCATAAATATAAATCTTGTTCTTTCTTCTACTATGAGCAAGAAGATAATTCTTTCTCAGAGTAAAAGTAAAATAGCAGTTATCATCCCCATACGCATCATCTACTAAAATAGAGTCGCTTTTTACAAATGTTCCCGTTTCATCTTTATAAAAAAGGTCAATGTAACACCCTTCGCTCACTGCAAGCAAACCATTATTTAGTGCAATAGAAGCTGCAAAATTAGTAGACCTACTTGTTGTATTTCTATCGCTTCGAATCTCTTGAACTCTTGAAAGTGTCTCATTTGACTCGATAGTATAAACTACAACTTTATGATCGTAACTCTCTTCAAATGTCTCTTCATCAAAATAACTTCTGAGTTCTGATACAACAACGCTATTTTCATCTATAAAAAGACCCCCTGCATTACTCTTACTACTAGAATCTTCAACATGAATCCTTTGTAGTTTTGTAAGTGTTGTATTCTCTTCTAATCGATAAAAGTAGAAGTTATCAGGAGATTTAGCACTTGCTACAGCATATCTACTACTCAAACTTAAAAGAGACCCAAAACTCTGAGATGTATTCTCTTCATGTAGTATAAATGGTTCTGAATAACTTCCATCAGAATCTATTTTTCCAAGTGCAATATTAATATTATCACTCTTGTCTTTTAGTGTTACAGCATATACATTCCCATGAAGAGTCATACTTCTTACATACCCCGACTCAAAAGAAATATCTGCTATCTTAGTAGGTCTAAACTCTAACGGTGCAGAAGCACTTTTTGAATCATCGCTACAACTACTTACAAATATTAGAACAAAAATAAATGGAATAATCTTAAACATAATAACAACCTTATAATAAGCATCTATAATCATTATAAAACTCTTTCACTTAATATAATCATAAATATTAGTTGAAATTATTTAATTTATTACAAGAAAAAAACTTAAGAAAAAAAAGGCTATAATCTGCATATGATGAAAATAATAGGAAAATCAGTACAAAGAGTTGATGCTAGTTCTAAAGCTGATGGCTCGATCAAATACACTGACGATTTAGAATTTAATGGTTTACATGCAGATGTTATGCGTTCTTCTATAGCGTATGGGAAGATTTTATCCATAAAGTATGATGCAAATTTTGACTTTTCAGAGTTTACTATTGTGGATTACAAAGATATCAAAGGGAGTAATACAAACACTATTTTGATGGATGATCAACCTTTTTTAGTAGAAAATATTGTGCGTTTTATAGGAGAGCCTATAATCCTTTTAGCACACAGATCAAAAGAGGCTCTGCTTGAAGTAAAAAAACATATATCTATAGAGTATAAGGAGTATGATGCACTCTACACACTTCAAGAGTCACAAGAGAGAAAGAATATAATTTTTGGTGAGGATAATATCTACAAGAGTATCAACACTTGTAAGGGAAAAGAGCCAGATTTTTCTACCCTAAACAGACTTACTAGAACATACTCTACTCCACATCAAGAGCAACTCTACCTTGAACCTCAAAGTATGATCGCTAGATATAATGATGGTGAGATAAAGATTATTGGCTCTATGCAGTGTCCTTTTTATGTGGAGTCTGCCTTGGAGATTTTAACAACTAAAAAAATAGAGATAGAACAAGCCCCTACTGGTGGTGCTTTTGGAGGAAAAGAGGATTATCCCTCTCTTATGGCAGCTTTTGTCTATCTTCTGAGTGAAAAATCTCAAGAGGATGTAAAACTTGTTTATAGTCGTAGAGATGACATAGCCTACACAACAAAACGGCACCCTGCCCAGATGCAATTTTCAAGCTACTTTGATGATGCAGGGAAACTCTATGGTTTAGAGATAGAGATAGCTTTAGATGGTGGTGCATACTGTACGCTCACCCCAGTAGTTCAAGCACGAACTGTATTGCATATCGCAGGATTTTATGATTGTGAATACATTAAAGTCACTTCTAACTCCTACGCGACAAACACTCCTCCAAATGGTGCCTTTAGAGGTTTTGGAGCGCCACAGGCTATTTTTGCAATTGAACGGCATATTGATGATATAGCAAAAAAGCTTAGTCTCTCACCTATACAGGTACGAGAGATAAACCTCCCAACAGAGCACTCAAAAAGTGTTACTGATGCGAAGATAGAAGAGTATAAACGAGTGAGAGCTATTTTTGAAAAAGCAAGAATAGCAAGTAACTTTGATGCAAAGTACATCCAAAAAAAATCAAAAAGTTTAACAAAGAGTGGTATAGGTATGGCACTCTTTATGCATGGAGGTGGTTTTATAGGTGATGGTGAAACAGTTCTCGCTTCTCAGGTATGGCTAGAGTTGTATCAAGATAGCAGAGTAGAGATTAAAATCAGTAGTGTTGAGATGGGACAAGGTGCTATGACAGTAATGCCTCAGATAGTCGCAGATACACTCAAAATACCCATAGAGTTTGTCTCCTACCACACTCCAAATACAAAAGAGGTCGCAAATAGCGGTCCAACTGTATCTTCAAGAACCGTGATGATAGTAGGAGATTTATTACGACAAGCCGCAAAAAAACTACAAAGTTCTCTTAAAAACTATAGTAATATTAGTTCATATCAAAATAGAGTAAAAGTATATTTAGGGGAAAAACCCTCAAAGCGTTTTGAAGCCCAGTATATTAAACCTAAACATCTCAAATGGGATGAGGATAAGTTCTATGGAAATGGTTATGATGGTTACTCTTTAGCTTGCTATGTTGCAGAGGTAGATATAGACCCCGTAACATACCAAGTAAAAGTAAAAGAATTTTATGCCTACAATGATGTTGGAGAAGTGATTAACCCCATTTTAGCAGAGGGACAAGTTGAAGGGGGTGTAGCGCAAGGTATTGGGTATGCACTCTATGAGCGCATTGTCTATGAGCAAGGGAGAGTCAAAAATTCTCGTCTGAGTGACTACATCATTCCAATGGCAGCAGACTTACCAAAGATAGAGATAGGATTTTTAGAGAGTGATGCATCAGCAAAAGGTTTGGGTGAGTTGCCTATGGATGGACCTGCTGCTGCCATTGCCAATGCAGTAAGTAATGCACTCGGTGTTGCAATAGACTCTATCCCTATATTACCTGAAGATGTGGAGCAATTATGCAGATAAAATGTACAATAAACGCAAAAGAGTTTAGCTTTGATACAGAAGTAACTACGAGAGTACTCGATATCATACGAGAGCTTGGATTTACCTCTGTAAAAGAAGGATGTGGTGAGGGTGAGTGTGGTGCTTGTTCTCTCTTTTTTAATGGAAAACTTGTAAACTCTTGCCTCCTTTTAGCTCCACAGATGCAAGGTGCTGAGATTGTCACTTTAGAGGGTATGAAAGAGGAGACGAAACTGCTTCGTGAAAACTTTGAGAAAAGTGGTGCTATTCAGTGTGGCTTTTGTACGAGTGGCTTTATACTGCGTGGACAGGAGTATATCACTCACGAGCATAACAAAGATGCAAAAGCCATTGGAGATGCACTCGATGGAAATCTCTGTAGATGTACGGGCTATCAAAAGATAATAGAAGCTATACAAAAGAGTATGAAATGACCTACTTACGCGCAGATAATATCAAACAGGCAACAGAACTCATAGATGCAAATCCTACTTTTCCCCTTCTTCATGGTGGGAGTGATTTAGCCCTTAAAATAAAAAGTGGCTCTATAGAGGGCATCATAGATATTAGTCATCTCAAAGAGCTAGAGTACATTAAAAAAGATGGAGAAATCCTAGAAATAGGTGCACTCACTTCTATAAACACTATTTTAAACGATAAAAAAGTGATACAACACTTCCCTCTATTAACAGAAGCATGTCAAAACTTTGCCTCCCATCAAATTCGCAATATTGCATCACTAGCTGGCAATATAGCCAATGACTCGCCAGTAGCAGATTTAATAGCACCACTTCTTGTTCTGCGTGCTGAGGTCATATTAGTTAGTATAAAAGGTACACGGACTCTGCCAATTCACGAACTCTTTCAAGGCTTTAAGCAACTCAATCTCAATAGAGAGTTAATAAGCTCTTTTAAGATTCCTTTACTTGAACATAATTACTACTATAGAAAGGTCGGACCAAGAGCAAACCTTAACATCTCCAAAGTGAGTCTGGCAATGGTGCATAACAGAGATGGCTACTTTCTTAGTGGCGCTTCTGTAAACCCCTTCGTTATGCGTTTTAGACATAGTGAAGAGCTTCTTAACAGCAAGGTGTTCTCAAAAGATTTACTAAAAAATGCCCTTGCAAAAGATATAGCCCCGTCAGGCTCCTTTCGATCAACAAAAGAGTATCGTAGTAGTGTTCTTTTAAATATGATTTTAGAAGCACTTGAGAGTTTCAAGGAATGAGTAGTGTCATTGTACTCCTTGCAGCTGGAGAGTCAAGTAGAGCCACGGGGCTGAAACAACTCTACAAAGTCAAGGATGAGTACCTTATTAACATACAGATAGAGCAGATACTCGCCTTTGGCTATGAGGTAGTTGTAGTTTTGGGCTATGCATCACAAAAGATTGCATCGTGCATCAAAGAAGATGTCAAAATCATAGAAAACCAAAACTTTAAAGAGGGAATGTTCTCCTCTGTCAAAAGGGCTTTTGAGTGCTTAGATGCAAAAAGAGTTATATTTTGTCATATTGATCGCCCTTTAGCTAAAAAAGAGCTCTTTGAAAAACTGCTAAAAACAGAGAGCCCCATAGCTACTGCATCATACCAAGGGAAGAATACACCGCCGATTATGATACAATCTTCTATGAAAGAAGCACTCCTAACATCAAATGCTACGCGTCTTGATTACTGGATAGAGTCCACAAAAAAAGTGGTTCGTATTGCAAGTGATGATGCAACACTCCTTCACAATGCAAACACAGATGAAGCACTAAGGAGATATTTTGCTTAAATTATTTATAGCGCTATTAGTATACTCATCAAAAACTTCTTCTTGCACACTATACGGTGACCATTGTAATTTCTTTTATCTTTTTGATTTAAAGAGATAGCAATCACAACCCTTGTCGCAATATCAGTACAGCGCCATTTTCCAGCATTCGTATAAAATTCTTCACCTATTTTATAATCTTGATATTTCAAGTTTAATTCCTATGATGTAAATAATAAATGTTTAGCTCTATAATTGTATAGTTAAATAGCATCAAAAAAAGTTCAAATCTTGGTGAGTGATCAGCTTTATATCTATCCCAATTAATTTTTCCATCAAAAATAGAAATACCATCTGAGAACTCTCTTAACTTATGAAGAATAGTGATTTCAAAGCCATAGTCTGTTGTTATTTTCCCACCGATTGTATTCATATTGATACTCTCACACCAGTTGTATTTTTAGCTCTTTACCCATAATATGAGCAAAAGCTTGAAGTGTTGAGAGTCTAATATCTTGTGCATGGTTTTCTATACGAGAAATAGCAGACTTTTTAGTGTGCATCGCTTCAGCTATATCGGACTGTGTTAAACCCGTCTCTTTTCTAGCAAGTTTTAACATTTCTCCAATTTTAAACTCTTGATAACCTTCGTCAAAATTCTTTGAAAATTCATTATCAACACTCTTTCTTTTTGAAATATATTTTTTTAAATCACTCATATTTATCTCCTCTTGAAAGATATTCATTTTTTCTTTGCTCGGCTAAAGTAATCTCAAATTTTGGAACTTTTTGGTCTTTACCCTCAAGGGGCACCCCGTCTTTTTAAAGCCATTTGTTAAGACAACAAATGTTCCTTGATATTCAAAACCTAAAAGTTTAAAATTATTTTTACCAATTTGAGCTCTCACTTCTATAATTTCATCGCAATTGCTAAGTTGTTTGTAAAACTTAGTAGAAACAGTTTCCATCTCTTCAATTAAACTCAACACCCAAGTAACCTTTTGAGCTTCTTTTGATGATAATGAATCAAGGAAGTCTTCAACAGGACTTTTTCCAGATGATGTTTTATAAAATTTTATTTCTTTCATAGTCATATGTTAACATAAATGTAAACTTTTATCAAGTGAGTGATTTTGGAGATAACGGTCGA
>JALSUU010000195.1 GCA_027071075.1 Sulfurimonas sp.
AGTGGGAAAACACACACTATGGCGCGGGTTATAGAAAATGTGAGAATGCCTACTATCATCATGACTCATAACAAAACTTTAGCGGCTCAGTTGTATAGTGAGTTTCGTCAGTTCTTTCCGAACAATCATGTTGAGTATTTTGTATCGTATTATGATTATTATCAGCCGGAGGCTTACATCCCGAGGCAAGATTTATTTATAGAAAAAGATAGTGCTATAAATGATGAACTTGAGAGGATGCGTCTCTCTTCTACGGCTAATCTCCTCTCTTATGATGATGTGATTGTCATCGCTTCAGTTTCTGCAAACTACGGGCTTGGTGATCCAGAGGAGTATCTTAACATGGTACAGGCTTTAGCGGTTGGTGATGATATAAATCAGAAAAAACTTCTGCTGCGTTTGGTGGAGATGGGCTATTCTCGAAATGATACCTACTTTGACAGTGGGCATATTCGCGTTAATGGTGAGAGTTTAGATATTTATCCTCCTTATTTTGAGCAAGAAGCTATTCGTGTTGAGTTTTTTGGGGATGAAATAGAAGCTATTTACACTTTCGAGGTTATTGATAACAAGCGTTTAGAAGATTTTAAAAACATTACTATTTATGCAACGAGTCAGTTTAGTGTAGGGCAAGAGAAAATGTCTCGGGCGATTAAGCGGATAGAAGAGGAACTTGATGAGAGACTTGCTTATTTTCAAAAAGAGGGTAAACTTTTAGAGTATCAACGCCTCAAGCAGAGAGTTGAGTTTGACCTTGAGATGTTACAAACTACAGGAATGTGTAAAGGTGTGGAAAATTACTCCCGACTTCTTACGAATAAAAAACCAGGAGAAGCACCTTTTACACTTCTAGATTATTTCGCGCAAAATAATAAAGAATACTTAGTTATAGTTGATGAGTCTCATGTCTCTTTACCGCAGTATCGTGGGATGTATGCAGGAGATAGGGCAAGAAAAGAAGTCCTTGTTGAGTATGGTTTTAGACTTCCTTCTGCCTTGGATAATAGACCTTTAAAAGCTGATGAATATATTAACAAAGCACCTCACTATCTTTTTGTATCAGCAACTCCAGCAGAGTACGAGCTAGAGATGTCAAGTGTAACTGCTCAGCAGATTATTCGTCCAACTGGTCTTCTTGATCCTGTTATAGAGATAAAAACATCTGATAATCAGGTTGAAGATATTCATGATGAGATTAAAAAAGTTACCGTAAAAAATGAGCGTGTACTCATTACTGTTTTGACAAAAAAAATGGCTGAAGCTCTCACAAAATATCTTGCAGACTTAGGCATAAAAGTACAGTATATGCACTCTGATATTGATACTATAGAGCGAAATCAAATTATTCGTGCACTTCGTTTAGGTGAGTTTGATGTACTTATAGGAATAAATCTTTTACGAGAGGGACTTGATTTGCCTGAAGTCTCGTTAGTCGCTATACTTGATGCAGATAAGGAAGGTTTTTTACGAAGCGAAACGGCACTCGTTCAAACAATTGGACGGGGAGCACGAAACTCTAATGGTCGAGTTATATTATATGCAAACAGAATTACAGGTTCAATGCAAAGAGCAATGGATAAAACGAGTGAAAGAAGAGAGATTCAAGAAGCACATAATAAAAAGCATGGTATCACTCCAACAACAACTATTCGCTCTTTAGATGAGAACTTGAAAGTTGATGATCATGGAGACTTATATCAAAAACATAAGAGAAAAGATAAAATGCCTGCATCAGAGAAAAAAGCAATTACAAAAGAGTTGATGCTTAAGATGAAGCAGGCTGCAAAAGAGTTAAACTTTGAAGAAGCTGCAAGACTTCGAGATGAAATACAAAAAATAAAACAACTGTAGGAAAAGAATGGAAGATACATTTACAAACTTAGAAACATACGGATATATAGGACTTTTTCTTTACTCTTTAGGGGGTGGATTTGTTGCACTTTTAGGAGCAGGAGTCCTTTCATTTTTGGGTAAAATGGACTTAGCCACTTCTATGAGTATTGCTTTTATAGCAAATGCTATAGGAGATATACTTTTAGTCTATTTAGCGCGTTATCAAAAAAGTATGATGATGGAGGGATTGGGTAAGTACCGTAGAAAGTTAGCCTTGGCACATATTTATATGAAAAAGTATGGCTCTTGGATTATCCTTATTCAAAAGTTTGTGTATGGAATAAAAACACTTATCCCTATCGCTATTGGGTTGACAAAGTATGATTTTAAAAAGTTTATAGTTTTAAATATTGGGAGTTCAGCTATTTGGACTCTAGTGGTTGGTTTTGGAAGTTACTACTCTGGAAGTGTATTAGTGAAACTTGCCGAGTCAGTGAGTGATAAGCCTTGGATAGCTCCTGTTGTTTTAGTAGTATTTGCTGGAAGTTTATGGTTGTATATGGAAAAAGCTACAAAGAAGAAAGTCAAAAAATAAAGACAAGCTCAAAAGCTTGCCTTTTAAGATAGCCTACTAAGAACCTACTATTGGTCCAAATGGTGCATAGTCGGTATGCTCTCCATCTTGATACTTTTTATAATTTTCAATAAACATTGCAGCAAGTTCATCTCTTGTTGTATCAAAGAGTGCTTTATCTTCCCAAGCATTACGAGGGTTTAAAATCTCTGGTTTGATATCACCTAAAGTTTTTGGAACATGGAGTCTAAATGTTTTTGTAGTATCAAACTCACTCTCATTAATACTTCCATCTAAAATAGCATTGATACAAGCACGAGTATTCTTAATGCTCATTCTTTTTCCAACACCATATGCTCCACCAGTCCATCCAGTGTTTACAAGGTAAACATTTACCCCATGCTCATCTATTTTTTCACCAAGAAGTTTTGCATATACGGTTGGATGTAGTGGTAAGAAAGCCTCTCCAAAACAAGCAGAAAAAGTTGCAACAGGCTCAGTAATACCTCTTTCTGTTCCAGCAACTTTTGCAGTATAACCACTTAAAAAGTAGTACATTGCTTGTTCTTTCGTAAGTTTAGAGACAGGAGGTAAAACACCAAATGCATCAGCTGTTAAAAAGATGATGTTTTTAGGATGACCTGCCATTAATGTACACTCATGGTTCTCTATATGTTCTATTGGGTAGGAGACACGAGTGTTTTCAGTTTTTGATCCATCTTCATAATCAACTTCGCCCTCTCCATACATTACAACATTTTCTAAAAGTGCATTAGCACGAATAGCATTATAAATTTCAGGTTCACTTTTTCCATCAAGGTTGATTACTTTTGCGTAACATCCACCCTCAAAGTTAAAGACACCATAATTATCCCATCCATGCTCATCATCACCGATAAGTGCACGGTGTGGATCAGTACTGAGTGTAGTCTTTCCTGTTCCACTTAAACCAAAAAAGAGTGCTGTATCTCCAGCTTCGCCAACATTCGCTGAACAGTGCATAGAGAGTTTACCTTCTAATGGTAACCAGTAGTTCATCATTGAAAAGATCCCTTTTTTTAACTCACCACCATACCAAGTGCCACCAATTATAGCAAGGTTGTTTTCAACATCGAACAGTACAAAAACTTCAGAGTTAAGCCCATGTTCTTTCCATTTATCATTTACAGCTTTACAAGCATTAAGTACAACAAAGTCAGATTTAAAAACTTCTAGTTCTGCTGCTGTTGGACGAATAAACATATTTTTAACAAAGTGAGATTGCCATGCAATTTCTGTTATAAAGCGGATAGATTTTTTTGAAGCAGGACTTGCCCCGCAGTATACATCTGTAACATATAAGTCGTTGTTAGAGAGTTGCTCTTGAGCTACTTCTAAAAGTTCGTTAAATATTTCAGAAGAGACTTTTTGATTTACATCTCCCCAAGCTATATATTTGTTAGATGGATCACGATCTACAAAATATTTATCTTTAGGACTTCTTCCTGTAAAGATACCAGTGTCAACAGCAGTTGCACCCTTCTTAGTGAGTTCTACTTCACCGTTGTCAAGTTCATGTTTTATTAAGTCATCATAACTAAGGTTATGGTAAACATTACCAACATTCTTTAATCCTAAAGCTTCTAATTCTGTTATATTCATAATTTACCTTGTGGTACTGTATCTAGACATCAAATAATATGAGTATCTTTTATGATGAAATTATACAACTAATAAACATAAATTAAAAGTAAAATCTAAATATTTGTGTAATATTTAATAAAAAAAATGAGTATTGTAAATATAAGTTGCTAATGAAAATTACTTTAAGGAAGTTTAGATAGAATTTTGGTCTTCGTATATATGCTCGGTTAACTCAGTGGTAGAGTGCCTCTATGACATGGAGGTGGTCACTGGTTCAAGTCCAGTACCGAGCACCACCTATTTTTTAATAAATATCATTGAAATCTTTGCGTTAGAGCATTAAAGACACGCTTATGAAACTCATCTTGAGATGGTAGCGTAAGATTAGCATCTCGCTGTTTTGTTCCCCACATCGGTTCAGGAAAATAACTATCACTTTTAAAACGCGCCATTACATGAATGTGAACACGGGGAAGGTAGTTTGCAAAAGAAGCCATATTGATTTTGTCTGGATGGTAATAGTGTTTCATCTCGTACTCAATAATATCGTATGTTTCCCAAAGTTTTTGGCGTAAACCATGAGGGACATCTCCTAACTCTTTGTAGGGCTCTTTTGTGAAAATTTTTAGCCAAGGTATTTCACTATCTTCTTGTTCAATATAGAGTGAAAAGTTTTCGTAAATGATAATATTTTTCATAAGAGTGACCTTTTTTTGATAATTATAACAGATTATTTGGAAAATTGGATGATGTGATGTCAATATCTTGGGAAAAGTTTCCCAAGAGTGTAGTGGGTAAAAGAAATATTAGTCGCGATTACCTCTGTAACCACCACTGCTTCTTCCACCTGAACGGTTTCTATCTCCACCTTCACGGTTTCCACGGTATCCACCACCTCCATTACCACCTGAACGGTTTCTGTTTCCACGGTAACCACCGCCACCACCATTACGACCACGACCTCTTCCTCTACCATTTCCACCACCACGCTGAGCAGCACGAGCTAAGATGGCATCAAGTTTATCAGCAGGAATACCAATATTACTTGGTCCTTTGATATCTTGTTGGTCTAAAAGCATAGAAACAAGCTTATACATGATTTGCTCTTCATCAATGTCTTGTTTTAATAAGTCAAGAACTTTATGAGATTCATCATAGACTTTATGATCTTCTACTTTTTTAACAAGTGCTTCAACAGTAGACTCTCTTAAGTCATTTTTACTTGGAACAAAAGCATGTCCCATAGAAGTTCCGACTTTTTGTTTGATTCTTTGGAGTTCTTTAAACTCTAGCGGAGTTAAAAGAGTAATTGCTTTTCCTTTTGTTCCAGCACGACCTGTTCTACCAATACGGTGTACATAAGACTCTGGATCAAATGGAATATGGTAGTTAAATACATGAGAAATGTTGTTTACATGAATACCACGCGCAGCAACATCTGTCGCTACAAGCACTTTCACTGAGTTCTGCTTAAACCCTTTGATAACATTTTCGCGTTGTCTCTGCTCCATATCTCCATGAAGACCATTTGCTAAATAACCAGCATTTGAGAGAACATTGCTTAGTCTGTCTACTTCTGATTTTGTGCGACAAAAGACTACAGATTTCGTTGTTGTCTCTGAATCCATAAGACGAATGATTGCATCATCTCTCTCATGCTCATCAATTACATAGTAAAGTTGCTCAATATCTGCATTTGTTGTCTCACCCTTAGTGATAGAGATAAATACAGGTTCTTGTAAAATTCTACTTGCAAGTGTTTTAATAGGCGCTGGCATAGTAGCTGAAAATAGTAGTGTTTGACGATTTGTTGGAAGGTAAGAAAATATTTCATTAATATCATCTAAAAATCCCATATCAAGCATCTCATCCGCTTCATCAAGAACAACTATACTTGGTGCAAAGTCATTGAGCATACCACGCTTAAGAATATCTAACATTCTTCCTGGTGTAGCAACTACTACAGAAGCACCACGACCTATAAGGTCTAATTGGCGTTTATATGAACTACCACCATAAACAGTAACAGTCTTAGCGCCTAAGTTACGACCATATTTAAAAATCTCATCACTTACCTGTGTAGCTAATTCTCTAGTTGGTGTAATTACTAACATCTCAACTGAACCATCAATTTTCATGTTGTGAAGTGCAGGAAGTGCAAAAGCTGCTGTTTTTCCAGTTCCAGTGTGTGCTTGACCAACCATGTCTTTACCCGCTATTACAACAGGGATTGCCTGCTCTTGTATTGGTGAAGGTGTAGTAAAACCAGCAAATTTAACACTTTTTAAAAGTTCTTTTTTTAAACCTAACTCATCAAAAGTCATAGTTTTTTCTTCTTGTTTCGTTTCTTCGTTTTGTGCATTTTCTTGCATCATTATCCTTTGTAATAAAAAGGAGATGATACAAGTTGCACTTGTGCTCTTAGCGTATGCAGGCATCTTCCCCTTAAATATTTTGCGAATTATATCCAAATTTAGCTAGATTATAATTAAAGTAATATATATTTTAAATTACTTAAGTTTATAATGATACAAATTAGACAAATAATTTGCAATTTGTCATTATAAAACAAACAGTAACTCTTCTATTGTATAATGTAAAATATTTAAACAGATAGGCTTACGATGCAATACAATCTATATTTAATAACTACAGTGCTTTTTTTTGTACTTTTTTTAATAACACTTTTTTTATATTTGAAACAAAAGAGTCTGATTCTCTTTTTAAGTGATGAAAGAGAAGAAAGTAAACTAAAACTTATCGCATCACAAGAGGAGAATGAAACATTACTCCATGAGTTACAAATATTAGAGATAGATTTTGCTGTTTTAAAGAGTCAATATGGAAGTGAACAAAAAGCTTCCTCTGAAAAGATGCTGATTTTACAAAATGCAAAGGATGAACTCTCCAAGGAGTTTAAGATTTTAGCAACTCAAATTTTTGAAGATAAATCCAAACAGTTTAGTGCATCAAATAAAGAGCAACTAGAACTCTTATTAAAACCATTTCGTGAGCAAATTACCACTTTTTCAGACCAAGCAAAGGAACAGTTTCATACACAATCTAAGGAGACATTTCTTCTTAAGGATGAACTCAAACGACTTAAAGAGATGAATGAACAACTCTCACAAGATGCACTTAATTTAACAAATGCACTTAAGGGTGAAAATAAGACACAGGGAAATTGGGGGGAGATAGTTTTAGAAAATATTTTAGAACAATCAGGTCTCAGAGAGGGAGTTGAATATGAGTTACAAGCCTCTCTCAAGTCAAGCGAAGGGAAAACATATAGACCTGATGTAATTATTCATATGCCTCAAAATAGAGATATCATTATAGATTCAAAAGTCTCTTTAGTAGCATATGAAAGATTTATAAATAGTGATGATGCAGAGTTGAAAGAAAAATCTCTCAAAGAGCATATTGCAAGTATAAAGGGACATGTCAAGGGATTGAGTGAAAAAAAATATGAAAAACTCGAAGGAGTTAATAGCTTGGATTTTGTACTTCTTTTTATGCCAATAGAAGGAGCATTTTTACTAGCATTAGAAAAAGATGGTGAGTTTTTTAAATCTGCTTATGAAAGAAATATTTTAGTAGTTTCACCCTCTACTCTTCTAGTGACACTCAGAACGATAGAGCATATTTGGCGAACACAAAGACAAGAAGAGCATGCAAAAAAGATAGCAGACGAAGCAGAAGCTATGTATGAAAAGCTTGTAGGGTTTGTAGAAGAGATGCAGAAGATGGGCAACCATCTACAAAGAGCGCAGGATTCGTACGATACATCTATGAATAGACTCAAGTCTGGTAGAGGAAATGTTATAAAGAGAGCAGAAAATATTGTCAAGTTAGGGATTAAACCAAAAAAAATATTACCATTAGAAAGTGAGGATGATGCATGAAAATAAAAGCGACGACTCTCATACCTTACTTAATTGTCATAGTCCCTTTAGCTTTAGTCTTGAGTATAAGTTTTTTTATATCAAGTTTTTACATAAATAAGGTGACAAACTACTTTGAACAAGCTAAAGAGAACTCCATTCATGATTATATAAATTTACAAAAAGCGAAAAGCGAACTCAAAGTAAATCAACTTATTTTACTTTTTGAGTATACAAACAATAGAGTGGCACCTGCGATAAAAAAAGAGCTCAAATCAAAAGTAGATATCGCGTATAATATTGCACATGAGATTGATGAAAAATATAAAAAAAAGAAAAAACTTGCAAAGCAAAGAGTTAAAGATGCACTCTATGAACTAGTAAGCGACAATGAATATGACACTATATTTATAACGGACTATAGAGCGAATGCTATTTTATTAGGTTCCCATTTAGAAGATGAAAATATTGCACAGTATTTAGATAAAGATAGTCGTTCAATAGTCTATGAAGAGATACAAAAAGTGAGACGACATGGTGAAGGCTATATAAAGAGTGTAAGAAACAGTGGAGATAAAGAGATAATTTATGTCAAAAGTTTAGATCTTTATGATTGGTATATTGGCTCAAATATCTTAGTGAAAAATGAAAGAGAGAAGGTGAAAGCGAATCTTTTAGAGATGATTAAAAGTATGCCTGTTGATAAGTCGGAATTTGTTGGAGTCTATCAAGATGGAAAAAAACTGTATCAGTCTGATGATGCAAAAATACATGTTAATGAACTTAATGAAGATGGAGAGTGGCATAAAAATCAAGTGAAAGATTATTATTTTTACTCCCGTTACTTTAAAGAGTTTAACTGGACTCTTGTGTATGGATTTGATACGACTATGATGAGTCATTCAGCACAAAAAAAACATTTAGAATTAAAGAAAATGCTCAATCAAGAACTTGAGTTTGTCTTTAAAGTTTCAGGAATTATCATTTTTCTTATTACGGTTCTTTCGCTACTCTTCTCTTTAAAAATCAACAAGATATTTAAAAATTATCAAAAAGAGGTAGAGAGTAGAGAAAAGGAGTTAGCAGAGCTTAATAACTCTCTATTTGTACGCGTAGCCCAAGAGGTAAAAAGTCATAGAGAAAAAGAGAAAATGCTCACCCAAAGTGCTAAGATGGCAGAGATGGGTGATATGCTCAGTATGATAGCGCATCAGTGGAGACAACCACTCAATCAAGCCTCTTATGTTTTGATGAACATAGAGTCAGCCTATGAGTATAATGAACTGACAAAAGAGTACCTAGAGAGTAAGATAAAAGAGGGAAATGAGCTTTTAGAGTTTATGTCTATGACTATAGATGATTTTAAAAACTACTTTGCTCCCGATAAATCTAAAGAGTTAGTAGCAGTTGATGCAGTTATTAAAACTGCTATCTCTTTAATCAAAAAGAGTTTAGAGAGTGATGGTGTAGAAATTATGTATGCTTTTAAGTCTACTACTAAAATTTCATTATACAAAAATGAGTTTATTCAAGTGGTGTTAAATTTGCTCAAAAATTCTAAGGATGTTTTTCAAGAAAAAGAGATTCTTGATTCTAAAATAATGATTCGAACATATGAAAAAAATTCTAAAGTGCTTATTGAGTTTATAGATAATGGCGGTGGTATTGATGCAAAGATAATAGAAAAAATATTTGATCCCTATTTTTCAACTAAAGAGAGTAAGAATGGAACAGGTTTAGGACTTTATATGTCCAAGATGATTATTGAGGGGCACTTACATGCTACTATTAAAGTGGAAAATAGAGATGATGGAGCCTGTTTCAGTATTGCGATACCTATTTAATTAACCTACTCATATAAAGCTGGATGGAGTTTATATCCTATACCTGAGATGTTCTCAATGGTTTCATCTGGAAGTTTTTTTCGTATGCCTCGAACAAGTGAACGAATTGCATTTTTATCTCTTCATAATTGATTTTGTCAGTTGAATTTACTTTTATTTTTGATTAAATTCATTGACATTCTCAGTGCTTCAATGAATTTTCTTTCACTTCAATATCACCATCTTCAAGCTCTTTCATTTAGTTGATTTCACTCTTGATAATTTTCGCAAGTTCGCTACACTTTGAAATTTTATCACTATAAGAGAGTTCTTCTTTTAAAAGTATATCAATAAAAGAACTCCCAACTATTACTCCATCGGCACCCTTTACCTTATCTTTTGCAGTTTTTGGATTTACTCCAAAACCGACAAATACGGGTGTTTTAGTATGCTCTTTGATAGAAGATAAAAAGGGTTGTAAATCTTCCGCTACTCCTGAACCTGTGATACCTGTATATGCAACCATATAGATAAATTTTTTGGCATCTTTTACGACTTCTTCTATTCTCTTCTCACCATCAGTGGGTGCAACAAAAGAGATGTTTGCTAGATTGTTTGCATCAAAGAGATCTTTATAAAGCAGTGCCTCTTCGTGAGGAAGATCTGGAATGATTAAACCATTGATGCCTAGCTCTTGTGCAAGAGGAAGTAGTTTTTTCATATCTTGTTGATAAAAATTGTTAAAATACCCCATCCATAAGCTATCTACAGTAGGGGCTACAGCTTTAGAAATATCTAAAAGATCACTGAATTTAAATCCAAGTTCAAGTGCCTTATGATTTGCTTTTTCTATGATGGGACCATCTGCAACGGGGTCAGAGAAGGGAACACCAAACTCTAAAGTGTCCACGCCACTCTCACCAAGGGCTAAAGCTAACTCTATGCTAAATGATTTTTCAGGGTAACTCGATGTAATATATGCTACTAGTTTTTTCAAAATTATTTGTCCAAGTCTGGGATATTAAATAAGGAGAAATTTATTTTACTAAGGGTATTGTCCATTTTGAGATCTTCTTGCCAAGTGGCAAACATATCACTCACTTGTAAAAGCCAGTTTGTTGTCTCTTCATTGATAGGGTGTGAAACATTTCGGAGCGCTTCAAGCTCATCCTCAACAAAGGAAGCAAGTTTGGACATAGGCGTGAGTTTTAGATACGCTGAAGCTGATTTTATATTATGAAATACACGAAAAAGTTCATTGACACTTCGCTCATACATATTTGCTTTAGATAAGTCAATAATCATAATTTCCATGCTCTCAACCATCATAGAGTAGTGATCAAGAAACTCATCAACTATCTCAAAATCAAAGTTTGCATCTAAATCGCTTCTTACACCCATAAACAAATTCTCCTGTATAGTTCAGATTATAGCAATTTTTAGTTAAAATACTTCAATTAATATATAAAGAGTTTTTAAATGCGTAAAAAATTAACTATTACATCTATAAAAAAGAGTAAAAATAGCAAACCATTGGTAATGATAACTGCATATGATGCACTGTTTGCTAGGCTTGTATCACAGAGTGCAGATATGATTTTGGTGGGTGATAGCTTAAATATGAGCTTTGCTGGAGAGTCTGATACTTTGAGTGCTACACTTGATCAAATGATTTATCATACGAAAGCTGTATGTACAGGTGCTCCTGAGAGTTTTATAGTGGCTGATATGCCTTTTGGTACTTATGTAAACAAAAAAGAGGCGTTAAAAAACTCTATAAAAATGTTTCAAGAGACTTCATGTGATTGTGTAAAAATAGAAGGCGGTGCTGATAAGGCAAACATTGTAAAGTACTTATGTAAAAATGGTATCGCTGTATGCGGTCACATTGGCTTACTCCCTCAGTCCGTAAGAGGTGAGGGTGGTTACAAAGTCAAAGGTCGTACAGAGGAAGAGGCAAAACAACTTATAGCTGATGCCAAGGCAATAGAGTCTGCTGGTGCTTTTTGTATGGTGATAGAGGGTGTTAAAGCGGAAGTTGCCAAAGAAGTTGCATCATCAGTATCTATTCCTGTGATTGGAATAGGTGCTGGGATTGATGTAGATGGACAGGTACTTGTTTTTTCAGATATGCTAGGGCTTTTTGAAGAGTTTACACCAAAGTTTGTGAAAAAATATCTTGATGGTGCTTCTTTAGTTCGTGATGCAGTATCCACTTATGCAGGTGAAGTACAAAAAAAAGAGTTTCCTAGTGAAGAGCATACTTATTAGTAGTTTGCTTCTCTTCTCTGGATGCAGTGTTGGCTATGATACTCTCCAAAGTATGGATAGAAGTAGATGTGAAAATATCCCCTCGCCAACAGAGAGACAAGAGTGTCTCAACCAGCAAAGAGATAGTTATGATGCATATCAAAAATACCTTGAAAAGAAGTGAAATTTAATGGATAGATTAGTAGAGATAGAAACTTTTAGTATGGAAGAGGAGAGTTCAGAAGTAACACTTCGCCCTGATGCTTGGAGTGAGTACATAGGTCAAGAGCAGATTAAAAAAAATCTTGGTGTCTTTATAGAAGCTTCAAAAAAAAGAGACGAAGCACTTGACCATGTTCTTTTTTATGGACCTCCTGGACTTGGAAAAACTACCCTTGCACTTATCATTGCAAATGAAATGAACACAAACATAAAAGTAACTGCTGCGCCTATGATAGAAAAAAGTGGGGATTTAGCTGCGATTTTAACAAACCTAGAGGAGGGTGATATTCTTTTTATTGATGAGATTCACCGTCTCTCTCCTGCGGTTGAAGAGATTTTGTACTCCTCTATGGAAGATTATCGTATAGATATCATTATTGGAAGTGGTCCTGCTGCTCAGACTGTAAAGATTGACTTACCACGCTTTACACTTATTGGAGCGACTACTCGTGCAGGTATGCTTTCAAACCCTTTGCGTGATAGATTTGGTATGAGTTTTCGTATGCAGTTTTATAACTCTGAGGAACTTTCTCGTATTATAGAACAGGCTTCAAATAAATTAGACAAAGAGATAGTAAAAGAGGCTTCTTTGGAGATAGCAAAAAGGAGTCGTGGAACACCGCGTATAGCTCTTCGACTGCTTCGCCGTGTAAGAGATTTTGCTGAAGTTGCCAACGATGCAGGAATCTCTCATAATCGAACACAGTACGCCTTAGATGAGCTTGGGATTAATTCGCATGGTTTTGATGAGATGGATTTACGCCTTTTAAAGCTTTTAGTCTCTGCCAATGGGAGAGCTATTGGTTTAAGTACTATTGCCGCTGCTCTAAGTGAAGATGAAGGAACGGTAGAAGATGTTTTAGAGCCTTACTTGATTGCAAATGGCTATCTGGAGCGAACATCAAAAGGGCGTAGAGCAACGCGGGCAACCTATGATATTTTAAATATGGAGTATGTAAATGCAGATGGGACACTTTTTTAGATGAAACCACAATATTTTATAGCTATTTTATTTGCTACATCACTCTACTGGATGTATCTTCTTTATGCACCCTATCTTTTAGTAATCACTATTGCAGCGCTTTTAGCTATTTCAACATCAAATATTCAAAAGCATTTAGAGTCTTATTTAAACAATAAACTCTTAGCTGCATCAATCTCAAGCATACTCTTAGCAGTACTCTTCTTTGCTCCCCTTGGTTATTTCCTAACAACTTTAACTATCGAACTTAATGGGCTTTCTGCAGATACAGTAAGTAAAATAGAACTTTATTTAAGAGAGATGATGCAAAATCCTCCCGCATATTTAACTTTTTTAAAACCATACTTAAGTGATTTTGTAAAAGATATGAATGTCAACTCTGTAACGGCTACAGCCTTGAGTATTGCTGGTAAAGTGGGTGCTTTTAGTGCAGGATTTTTGAAAAATGCATTTTTAGTTATTATCTTTTATTTCTTCGCCCAATATAATGGAACGACAATAGTTGCTTTTTTAAAAAGAGTGGTTCAGATGTCAGTCTCTGAGAGCTCACTTTTAGCAAAAGAACTCTCCGATGTGATGAGCGTTGTCTTTTACTCCATACTCGCAACAGCTACATTTGAGGGTATTCTTTTTGGTGGGGCTATTTCTTACATGGGTTACAATGGTTTACTTTTTGGCATCATGTATGGCTTTGCATCGCTTGTTCCTGTCGTAGGTGGCGTTTTAATGTGGTTACCATTTATGATTTATGAGTTTGCAATAGGTAATAGCAATGAAGCAATTTTTATAGCACTTTACTCTATAGTTGTTATATCCATAATAGCGGATACATTTGTAAAACCAATCATCATAAAAGAGATTAATCAAAAACTTCTTAATGATGATAGCACGAAGATGAATGAGCTTGTTATCTTTTTCTCAATTATAGCAGGGCTTACAACCTTTGGTTTTTGGGGCATGATTTTAGGACCTGCTATTACTGCTTTTTTCTTAACTATTTTGAAACTTTTTGAAGCAAGAACAAAAGAGTGTGATGATTTACATCTCAACATTTAAAATTTTATTTGTAAATCTCGGGATAATCATTTTTAAATCTTCTATGTAACCAAAACCAAAATTTTGGCTCTTTAGTAATAACACCTGCAAGCCAATCTGCTTGTAACTGTGTCGCTTCTAAGATATCTGCTTTTTCATCATCACTCTTATTCACTTTTATCTCATCATAAAGAACAAGAGTATAGTTCTCTTCATCATCTGTTCTAATAGTTACCGGAACTATGGCAGCATTGAATTTTCTAGCTAAATAGGCAGGAGTATAAGTTTGGCGAATTCTTTTGCCCATAAAGTCAACCATAATCCCCTCTCTTTCACTAATGTTTGTATCAATGAGAATGCCACTTGCTTTTTTTTCTTTTATGAGTCGGATAAGTGATTTTATGACTTTGCTTTTTTCAAGGTTGGTATTTCCAAATCGTGAACGCCCTGCTAAAAGCCACTCTAAGTAGACTTCATTTTTCATTTTACGATAAATACCAGCTACAGGTTCGCAAAATACGCCAACGCCAACAGCACCATACTCCCATGAACAATAATGTGCCGAGATATAAATAATCGCTCTATTTTCAGCGTGAATCTTATCAACTACCTCTCTGTTTTGTACTGTTACTTTAGATAGAAAATCTTCTTTTGACATACTTCTTAGTTCCATAATATGTAAAAAATTGTAGAGGAGGTTTTTGAAACTATATTTGACCATTGTTTCTATTTGAGATTCACTCAGTATTTCTCCTAGTAAAAACTTAATATTTGCTCGAGCAACATTTCTATACTTTTTTGAGAGCATATAGCCTACAAATGCTAAAAATGTAAAAAATGATTTTCTCATTTTTCTTGGTAATTTCATTAAAATTTTCTCAAGTACTAATAAAAGTTTATAAGTCATGTAAGAGCTCCTTCGCTTTTTGAACTACTATCTCATACTCTATATCTTGTATGGAAAAATCATTTTTATCTATTTTCAATATATTTACCTTTGATGGAGATTTAATACCAATATTTTGAGTTGTTTCATAAATCATTCGTGGTGTTGTTGGACCAAAAAGAGTGATAGATGGGATGTTCTGTGCCCATGCCATATGTGTAGGTCCTGTGTCATTGCCTATAAGTAAATCCATATGAGCTATATAAGATGCAAGTTCATTGAGTTTCATTTTTGGTGCTAATGATGCAAATGGAGTGCGTGAGCATATCCACTCTGCATCCAATTTTTCTGCATCGTTTCCCCAAATTATAGAGACATTTTCTTGTAGTGCTTCACACACTTTGAGTACTAACTCTTTAGGATATATTTTTGAGGGCCATGATGCACCTATAACAAAAACGATATTTTTTTTACTTTTGTCTAAGTCAAACTTTTTTGTGATTGGAAAAATAGCTTCTTTGTTCAGTAACATCTTATCTGAGATTTCCAAGTTTAATGCATCAGCTACAACAAAAGCATTTCTTTTGACAACACTACGCTCATAAGGGATAGTAGAAGTTGATTTATACAGTAGGGAAGCCAAAGACTCTCTTGTCGAATTTTTATCAAAGCCATGGGTGTTTTTACCTAGCACACGCGCTACTATGGCAGACTTTATAAGTCCTTGCATATCTATAATAACATCAAATTTTCCAAGATTTTTGAGAGAGTTGTATGTCTCTTTTAGCAGGGTGAAACTTTTCTCTTTTTTAAATTTTTTGAGATTAATAGTATGGAGTTTATGAATAAGGGGATGGTTTTCTAAGATAGAAGAAAACATCTCTTCAGTAATCCACTCTATTTGTGAGTCTGGATATTTTTGTTTTATAAACTGTAGAACAACAGCACTATTAACAATATCACCAAGTGCAGAGAGTCTTACAATAGCTATTTTCTTTATATTTTTGTCCATTGGATGTATTATATCAAAGGAGAGGTTTTGTTAAAGTTAATTATTAACTCTAATTGGTTAGAATATTTTTAAAGGAGTTATTATGGAATTAAGTTATCAAGCTATTTTGTTTATAGTTATGGGTGTTGCCTTTGGGTATTTTCTTAGTTTTTTAAAATCTCGTATTGAGATGGCTAAGTATAAAAAAGAGATTAAAGAGTATAAAGAGCATCTCAATCGTCAGATGAAGATTACAAGTGAAGGGAGTAAAAACCTTGAAGTTGAATTGGAGAGAGCGAAAAAAGATAGTGAAAATCTTCGTATAAGTGTACAAACATTGATGCAAAAACCAGGACGAGCAGAGATTCGTTTGTTAAATATATATGATAGTGCTTTGAGAAAAATGATGATGAAAGCACCAGGTTTTTCTTCTGCATGGGAATTTTCTTTGCAAGAGGCAGAAGCGGAATATGAAGCAAATGAAAAAGGCTTTAAGTCGATTATAAAAAAAGTATTTGGACCGAGTATAACGCAACATAGTGAGAGTGGGCATAGTAGTGCTGGTGATTTACCTGAAGGTTTTGAGCCAAAGTAAACGCTTTGTTATAAGCGCTTCGTTATAATACAAAAAAATTTCTTTCTAAGGATGTAGTAATGGTTGCATCAGATATACAACTCTATTCTGAGGGACGAACAAAAGCGAGAGCATATTTTTGTTATCTGTTCTCAAAAAATATTCCAAATCGCTTACCATCTCTGAGTCAAGAGATGATTATGCCTCGTCTTTTAAAGATTAAGGCAGATTTAGAAAATTGTGAGGGTGTGTATCTTTTAGACAATAAGGGTATACAAGTATCTTCTACTTTTACAAAAGAGAGAGAGATTGAGAGTGATATAGGGAAAATCCGTGCTGATCGTGCTTACTATTATAGAGCAGTAAGGGAAGAACGGTGTAGCATTACGGATCCCTATCCCTCGCTAATAACGAACGATTTGACGGTTACTGCTTCTGCTCCTGTTTATTGCGAAAATGGTGACTTGAAATATGTAGCATGTTTGGATATGCCTTTTGATGAGGTTCTAAAAATCGCGCATCTTAATACCTTAGACAATGTTTTTGGAATTTTTTTTAAGTATGGATATGCAGCGTTTTCTTTTGCACTTATTGCGATTGCAATGTTGCTCTTCTTTAAAGGAATGGGAAATTTCTTTTTTAATGAAATTTCTCCTGGAAACTTTAAAATAAAAGATGTTTTTGAAGCAACAATTTTACTAACACTCTCTTTGGCAATTTTTGATTTATCAAAAACCTTGATAGAAGAGGAGATACTTGGACGGCATAAAGAGCATAATATCTCAGGACCACATAAAACAATGGTACGATTTTTAGGAAGTATCATTATCGCACTCTCGATAGAAGCTTTGATGTTAGTGTTTAAGTTCGCGATAACTGATCCAAATAAGTTGATGTATGCCATTTATATAATGGTTGGAGTCTCTTTGTTGGTAGTGAGTTTAGCAATATATATAAAATTTACAAAATTAAAGATAGATGAATAATGATAGCAATAGTTGATTACAATATGGGAAATTTAGCAAGTGTGAAGAATGCATTTTCTAAGTTAGGAAAAGATACAGTAGTTGAGAGTAATCCTCTGAAATTTAAGGAGTATGATAAGCTTATTCTCCCTGGAGTTGGTGCTTTTGGTGATGCGATGGAGCATTTACGAGAACGAAATATGATAGAGAGTATCAAAGAGTTTTCTGCATCAGGAAAGCCTATGCTTGGTATCTGCCTTGGAATGCAACTGCTTTTTGAAAGTAGTGAAGAGTTTGGTGATCATGAAGGATTAGGACTGATAAAGGGACGCGTAGAGAGATTTGATGAGACTAAATTTAGTGAGCCTTTAAAAGTACCTCACATGGGTTGGAATAGAGTTTTTACAAAAAAGCATCCTCTTTTTGAGGGTTTAGATGAAAATCATTATCTTTACTTTGTGCATACTTTTCATGTGCATTGTGATGATGCAGAGGATATAATTGGCGAGACTGATTATGGATACAAGTTCACTTCTGCAGTCTCTCATAATAATATAATGGGTATACAACCTCACCCTGAAAAAAGCCATGAAAATGGTCTCAAAATTTTAGAAAACTTTATAAATTTATAGGAATAAAAATGACATTATACCCCGCAATAGACTTGAAAGATGGACAGGCAGTAAGACTTACAAAAGGGCTTATGGAGAGTGCAAAAATATACTCAAATGAACCTTATGAACTTGTAAAAAAGTTTGAAGAGATGGGTGCTGAGTGGGTGCATTTGGTTGATCTTAATGGTGCCTTTGCAGGGGAACCAAAAAATCTTGATTCAATTGTAAAAATAAGAAAAAATTGTAATGTGAAACTAGAACTTGGTGGTGGGATTCGTGATGAAGAGACCATTAAAAAGATGTTGGACTTAGGAATTGACAGAATAATTTTAGGCTCAATCGCCGTAAAAAATCCTCAGTTTGTTAAAGATATGGCAGCAAAGTATCCCATAGCTGTTGGTATCGATGCAATAGATGGTTATGTAGCTGTTGAGGGTTGGGGTGAAGTGAGTAGCATGAAAGCAACTGATTTAGCAAAAGAGTTTGCTAATGCTGGTGTGGAAGCTATTATCTGTACTGATGTTGGAAAAGATGGAACGCTAAGTGGTGTAAATGTAGAGTTCACTTTAGATATCGCTAGAGCAAGTGGTGTGAGTACCATTGCAAGTGGTGGGGTAAAAGATGCGAGTGATATTGAAGCACTTATTGCTACAAAAGAAGTTGATGGTGTGATTATTGGTAAAGCATATTATGAGGGTACTTTAGACCTTCCAAAGATGTTCAAACTTCTTGATTAATGGTAAAATAAACAAAATTTTGCTATTATCTCACATAGTAAATTATAAAAATATTTTTTAAAAGGATTTCAATTGAAATTACTTGTTGTTGATGATAGCTCTACAATGCGTCGTATTATTAAAAATACTCTAGCTCGTTTAGGATACAAGGATGTTCTTGAGGGTGCTGATGGTGTAGAAGGTTGGGCGCAAATGGATGCAAATCCAGATGTTGACATGCTAATTACTGACTGGAATATGCCTGAGATGAATGGTCTTGAACTTGTGAAAAAAGTGCGTGCAGATGATCGTTTTACAGATACTCCGATTATAATGGTTACAACTGAAGGTGGTAAAGCAGAAGTTATTACGGCTTTAAAAGCAGGTGTTAACAACTACATCGTTAAACCATTTACTCCTCAAGTGCTCAAAGAAAAACTTGGTGCGGTTATGGGTGTTGCTGAGTAATGCAGGAGCATTATTTTGAACTCTCTATAACAGTATCTTCTCACCACTCACTCTTCTCCGATTTTTTAGCAGATACACTTCCCGTAGGTTTTGAAGAAACTGATAATGGGTTTATAGTAAGAAGTGAAGATGAGTTAGATACTATCGTATGGGGCTTAGAACAGTTTACAGAAGCGTTGCAAAAAGCATTGGGTGAAGTGATTGAGTTAGAGTGTGAGCAGAAAAAGTTACAGAGTAGTGATTGGGTTGCTTCCTATCAGCAAAGCATCGAACCACTTGCTATAGATAAGTTTTATATTCACCCTACATGGAATGAGCCAAATCCAGAATTAATAAATATTGTCATTGATCCTGCACTTGCTTTTGGAACAGGACACCACCCAACAACGGCATCGGCACTTAAAGCAATCTCTCACTATGTAAAAGAGGGAGATGCAGTTTTAGATGTTGGTTGTGGAAGCGGAATACTTGCTATTGGTGCTATGAAACTTGGAGCAGTAGTTGATGCATGTGACACAGATCCAATCTCAGTAGAGAATGCAATTACAAATGCAAAACTGAATGATTTAACTTTTTCAAATATTTGGGAAGGCTCTTCTTCAAACCTTGAGAAACAATATGATTTCGTTGTAGCAAATATTGTTGCAGATGTATTGACCTTTATAGCAAATGACTTGAAAAAGGCTATGAAAGATGATGCTATTTTGGTACTCTCTGGTATTTTAGATAAGTATGAAAAAAAAGTGCTCTCTTTTTACAAAGATTGTGAACTTGTAGAAAAAATAGCCCAAGATGAATGGGTAACTCTCATTTTAAGAAAACAAAAATAACATAAAGATAGGAAATAATGTCAAACCAAGAAAATAAAAATGATAATAACAACTTTTTTAATCAAAATCCTCTTATAACCTTTGCAATTTTTTCAATTGTAATAATAGGACTTTTTAAAGTTTTAGTAGGTGATGGTGCATCATCACAAGCAGCCTTAGGTGGAGCAAGTCAAAGAGTAAAACAGGTAAGTTACTCAGAATTGAAATCTTTAGTAGACTCTAAAAGTGTCAAGAAGGTCGAGATTGGTCAAAGTTATATAAAAGCTTACTCTTCTAATGGTTCATCAGTTTATACTACTAGAATAGTAAAAGGTGATACGAAACTTATTGAGTCTTTAGATAAACAAGGTATAGAGTATGAAGGTTTTAGCGAAACGAACTGGTTTACAGAGATGTTTGGTTGGTTATTTCCTTTCTTAATTATTATCGGAATTTGGATGTTTTTTGCTGGTCGTATGCAGAAAAGTATGGGTGGTGGTATCTTAGGTATGGGGCAATCAAAAAAGATGATAAACTCTGAAAAACCAAATACGAAGTTTGATGATGTTGCTGGAGTAGAAGAGGCAAAAGAGGAAGTTCAAGAGATAGTTGACTTTTTAAAATACCCTGGTCGTTATGTAGAGATAGGGGCAAAGATACCGAAAGGTGTTTTACTTGTTGGTAGCCCTGGTACTGGTAAAACACTACTTGCAAAAGCAGTTGCAGGTGAAGCTGATGTACCGTTTTTCTCAGTAAGTGGTTCTAGTTTTATTGAGATGTTTGTTGGTGTTGGTGCTGCGCGTGTGCGTGATTTGTTTGAGCAAGCAAAAAAAGATGCACCAAGTATTATCTTTATAGATGAGATTGATGCTATTGGTAAGAGTCGTGCTGCTGGTGGTGTAATGGGCGGAAATGATGAGCGTGAACAAACACTCAACCAACTCCTTGCAGAGATGGATGGATTTGGAACAGATACACCTGTTATCGTGCTTGCTGCTACAAATAGACCTGAAGTTTTAGACCAAGCATTGCTTCGTCCTGGGCGTTTTGATAGACAGGTTTTAGTAGATAAGCCAGACTTTGAAGGTCGTATTAAAATCCTTAAAGTACATATGAAAAATGTGAAGATGGATGATGATGTAGATGTAGAGGAAATTGCTCGTTTAACAGCAGGTTTAGCAGGTGCTGATTTAGCAAATATCATCAATGAAGGTGCACTTTTAGCGGGTAGAAAAACACAAAAAACTGTGAAGCAAAAAGATATTTACGAGTCGGTAGAGCGTGCTATTGCTGGACTTGCAAAAAAATCTCGTCGTATTAATCCTAAAGAGAAAAAAATCGTAGCCTACCATGAGAGTGGTCATGCTCTTTTAGCAGAGACAACAGAGGGTGCAAAACGAGTATCTAAGGTCTCTATTGTTCCTCGTGGTCTTGCAGCTCTTGGTTATACACTTAACAAACCAGAAGAGAATAAGTTTATGATGCAGATGCATGAGTTATGGGCTGAGGTAGATGTTCTTCTTGGTGGTCGTGCAGCAGAGCAAGTTTTCATAGGTGAGATCTCTACAGGTGCTGGAAACGATTTAGAGAGAGCAACTGATATCATTAAATCTATGGTACAAACATATGGTATGAGTGATATTGCAGGACTAATGGTTCTTGAAAAATCACGCCAATCATTTTTAGGTGGAGCGCAACAAGCTTCTCGTGAATATAGTGATCAAATGGCTCAAAATATGGATAACTTTATTAAAGAGTCCCTCCAAGAGCATTATGAAACTGTTGTAGCTAGACTTGAAGAGTATAGAGATGCTATTGAAGCTATGGTAGCACTACTCTATAAAAAAGAAAATATCACGGGTGAAGAAGTTCGTGAGCTTATTGCGAACTTTGAAAAAGAAGCAGGTATCGAGAGTAAACTTACAGACTCTATTGATGAGATAGAGGATGAGTTGAAGATTGATGCTGAGATGGTTGATGGAGAGAAAGAGTAGTGAATAAAAATCTTTTCCCTATTGCAAAAGAGGGCTTGAACTATGTTGGTATTTCTCTTGTAGTAACTCTTCTTTTTGTTATGATTGATTTTGATATTTTAGCCTTTATCAGCTTTATGGTTTTTATCTCTTGTATCTATTTTTTTAGAAATCCAGAGAGAGAATTACACCATTTTCAAGAGGGCAGTTTACTCTCTATATCTGATGGAGTAGTAAAAAGTATAGAGGAGCTTAGTGATTCTGAGTATGCATATAAAATTGAGATAGAGGGGTCCTGTTCTTCTGTGGCTCTCCTTCGTTCCCCCTCACTTGCTACTGTAGAGAGTATCTCTATTGTCAAAGGGTGTAGAGTTTCAAAAAAGAGTAAACTTTTCTCACAGCTTAATGAAAAAGCAACACTCTTATTTAAAGATAATAAGGAAAATAATTTCAAAGTAGAGTTTACGCTTAAAAATAGTTTTGCTCCAATAATGATAAGCCTTGTACAAGGTCAAAAACTGCAACAAGCACAGCGTTTTGGAGTGATGGTAAATGGTCTTACTACGCTCTATTTACCTGCTAACTTTAGAGTAAATGTGAGTGCGGGCAATACACTTAAAGCTTCTGAATCTCTTATCGGTTATTTTTCTTAAATAATAACTCATTTGTATTTATACTAAAATCAAAGTACTGAGAATCAAATCCATCCTCAGTAATCTTTGAGAGTTGTATAGCCGCTCCCTCATTGTTCTTTGCCTCTAAGTAGAGCAGAGCTAATGCAAATCTACTCTCATAAAAGTCTCCATTTTTTAACTTCGCTAACTCTAAAAGTGCTATAGCATTTCCATGGTGGTCTGCAACGGTTGATGCAACTGCTCCAAGAAAGAGTGTATAAGCATCTTGAATCTTGAGATCATCTATAAGGTGATTGTAGTGGGTATAGGCCTCTTCAAAATGTTTGTCATAGAGCGAAGCTAAGGCAAGAGCACTCTCTATATCACAACTATTATCAGTAGTTGTAGCGAGCACAGATTTGAGTTGTTCTCTTAAAAAATAGAGTTTTCCCGTGATAAGGCTCTCTTGTATATAGAGGT
>JALSUU010000196.1 GCA_027071075.1 Sulfurimonas sp.
ACTATATTAGAACCCTTATATTCCTCTGTATAACGAATAGGTTTTGGTGGAAAATTATGCTTTGTGTTAAAGCCGAAGAAATTATAAAAATTCTCTGATTGCATATAACTCCTTCATGTCATCTAACTATTTATTCAACACCATTATAATTACTTCAACCTTAATACACACTATTAACTAACAAAAATTATGCACTACATAAAGAAGAGATAATGCTAAATATAGTGAATTTTATTACAAAATGCAATATTTTTAAGAGTTTTGCAATTTTTTAATTATTATCCTTAAAGTCAAAGTGTGCTATTTATACTTTAATTGCCGTTATTGAGACATAAGTGCTGTATTAATTGTAAATATTCCGTTAAAAGAGCATTAGTTCGCTTAAAGTTTGAGGGGGAAATTATGGAAGTTAAGAAAAAATTACTTGATATTGTGAGAGATACTGTGCGTTTTAAGCATTATAGTTTATCTACTGAGAAGACTTATATTCACTGGATAAAACAATATATATTTTTTCATAATAAAAAGCATCCAATTGATATGGGAAAAGAAGAAATTGAAGAGTATTTAACATCTTTGGCCATTAAAAATAGAGTTGCTTCTAGTACTCAAAATCAGGCTTTTAGTGCTTTGTTATTTCTTTATAAAGAAGTTTTAGGTGTAGATATGAGTGAGTGGAACATCCAAGCTTTGAGAGCTCAAGAGAGAAAAAGAATACCTGTTGTTTTGACAAAGGATGAAGTGAAGTTAGTCATAGAAAACTTGAAAGGGATTTATAAGCTTATCACTATGCTTATGTATGGTTGTGGTCTGAGAATGAACGAGGTAATTAGACTAAGAGTAAAAGATATTGATTTGGGTTTTGATAAAGTGTGTATTTGGGATTCTAAATCCTTGCAAGATAGAGTAGTGCCATTACCTTTGAAAATAAAACAGAGAATAGAAGTCCAGTTAGAGGCAGTGCGAGAGTTGCATGAAAAAGATATAAAAGATGGTTTTGGTGCTGTTTATTTGCCATATGCTTTAGAAAAAAAATATAAAAATTCCCAATTTGAAACAAAATGGCAATATCTTTTTCCTGCCATAAATATATCAACCGACCCACGAACAAAGGTCAAGAGAAGACATCACATTGCTGCTGGTAATCTCGGTCGAAACATAAAAGTAGCTTCACAAAAAACCAACCTAAACAAAAGAGTAACTTCACATATTTTTAGACATTCCTATGCTACACACTTACTTCAAGCAGGAATAGACTTAAGGTCAATACAAGAGCTTTTAGGGCATAAATCGGTTGAAACAACTATGATTTACACTCATGTTGTCTCAGAGATGAACAAAACAAAACTCATAAGTCCACTAGACTTTTAAAAGGAAAACACAATGATAGAGAGATTTTACCTCAAAGATTACCTGAGTTTTAAAGAGACGGAACTAAACTTAGATACTGGACTAGTTGTGTTTACTGGTCCTAGTGGGAGTGGGAAGTCCATACTTATGGAGTCTATTTTAGCTTCTATTGGTGGGGCGACTTGTGATGCTGCTCTTTGTGAGTCTAGTGTTACTTGGGATATTGATGCAGAGAGTTCTGGAATAGAAAATGATGATATCAATGTGTTTAGGCATATAAAAAAAGAAAAATCTCGTTACTTTGTAAATAATCAGAGTCTTTCTAAAAAAGCTATTGGTTCCCTTGCATCATCTTACCTGAGGCATTTGAGTTTGAAAGATTTTAGTGATTTTGAAAATGTAAATCTGCTTGATATCATAGATACTAGAGTAGGGGTGAAGTCTAAAAAGATACACAAAATAAAAGAGAAGTATAAAACAAGTTTTTATGAGTACATTAATGTCAAAAAAGAGTTACTTAAAATAGAAGAGGAAGAGAGAAAGATAGTAGAGCTTAAAGAATTTGCTGCTTTTGAGATAAAAAAAATAGAAGATATTAATCCTAGTGATGGGGAAGATGAGGAGCTTATGCAGGTAAAGAAAGAACTCTCTAAAAAAGAGAAAGTTTTGGAGTCTTTAGAATCTGCGATGGAGATTTTTAATTACGAGCATTTAGTCTCTTCTGCTCTTGATTCGCTTGATGTAGAGAGTTCTTTTTTTGATGATAGTATGAATGAACTTCGGGCATATTTTGATAGTGCTACTGAAAGGTTTTCAGCCTTAGAGGATGTAGATATAGAAGAAGTTTTAAATCGCATCGAAGAGATTAGTGGTTTAAAAAGAAGATATGGTAGCGTTGCTGAAGCGATAGAGTATAAAGAACAGAAAAAATTAGAACTTCAAAAGTATGAAAATATAGAGATAGAAAAAAGTGATTTAGAACAAAAATATAAGGCACTACAAGAAGACATAGAGGTTTTAGCAGAGGAGTTAAGTAGTTTACGAAAAAAAGAACTTCCCCATTTTGAAAAGGCTCTAAATGCTTATTTAAGCTCACTCTATCTTCGAGATGCAAGTATAAGTCTAGACAAACAGGAATATGGAGAATTGGGTTATGATAAGCTTAGTATTGCGCTCAATGGAACAGAGCTTCAGAAAATAAGTACGGGGGAGTTTAATCGTCTTCGTTTAGCTATTTTAGCCTTGAAGTCTGAGTTTATGAGTAAAAATGGTGGGGTGTTGATGCTTGATGAGATTGATGCGAACTTAAGTGGAGAGGAGTCTATGTCTGTGGCAAAGGTACTCCGTCAACTCTCAAAACATTTTCAAATTTTTGTTATTTCTCATCAACCACAACTCACTTCTATGGGGGATCAGCACTTTTTAGTCTATAAAGATGGTACTATTTCAAAAACAAAAGAGTTGAACTTTGATGAAAAAGTAGATGAAATCGCCCGTATTATAAGCGGTGAGAACATCTCAGATGAAGCAAAAAAGTTTGCAAAAGAACTCTTAGAGGCAAATAGATGATAATAGATACACATATACACCTTGATGATGCAAGATATAGAGATGATTTGGATGCAGTACTTGATCGTGCTAGAGAGGGTGAGGTAAAACGCTTTATAATACCCGGTGCGGATGCTTCAACGCTTGAGAGAGCCATAGAAATAGCAGAAAAGTATAACGATGTTTTTTTTGCAGTGGGTATTCACCCCTATGATATGCATCAGTTTGATACATTGCCGTTTGAGAAGTATGTTGGACATGAAAAGTGTGTAGCTATTGGTGAGTGTGGGCTTGATTACTTTCGTCTAGAGGGGAGTGATGCCCAAAAAGAGGCTGAGAAAAAAGAGCAAAAGAGAGTTTTTATTGCGCAAATTGAGTTGGCAAAGAAGTATAAGAAACCACTTATTGTACATATCCGTGACGCATCACGAGACTCTAAAGAGATACTTTTAAAGTATGATGCAAAAGAAGTTGGAGGAGTACTTCACTGTTACAATGCCGATGATGAACTACTTAGTCTTGCAAATGAGGGTTTTTACTTTGGAATAGGGGGTGTTTTAACATTTAAAAATGCTAAAAAGCTTGTAAATGTACTCCCTAAAATTCCAAAGGAGAAGTTAATCATAGAGACAGATGGACCATATCTAACACCCACACCTCACAGAGGGGAGAGAAATGAACCTTTTTACACCACATTTGTAGCACAAAAAATATCAGAACTTTTAGATACTCCTCTTAAAAAAATTAAAGAATTAACGACACATAATGCCCAAAAATTATTTCATATTTCTTAATATGATTTACTTTTTTCTACTTTTAATCAACTTTTAGATGATTTTAGATAAAATATTATAAATTAAAATCAAAAAAAAGTTGTCTATGTTTAAATATTTTTTCTTTCTACTTTTTCCATTGTTTCTTTTTGCAAACCTTACCTATGAGTCGAACTATAACAAAGAGGTTGCTCTGCTAGACTCTTTGGATATAGATCCTTCTTTTCTTTATGATCCAATTATGAATGATATGCGTTCAAAAAACGGTAATTTTAGTAAAAATAGACATTTTTTTAAAACAATGAGTAAAGCTTACATATTTATCCCTGCGATAAAGGATAAGCTAACACATTACAATGTTCCACAAGAATTTTTGTATCTTGCAATGGCAGAATCAAACTTTCAAACACATGCATATTCTAAAAAAAGAGCTGCTGGTTTATGGCAGTTTATGCCATCAACTGGTAGACTTTATAACTTAAAGATAGATGAGTATGTAGATGAAAGACGAGATCTTATTAAGTCAACAGAAGCTGCTGCAAAATACCTTACAAACTTACACAAAAGATTTGGTAAATGGTACTTAGCTGCTATTGCGTATAACTGTGGTGGTGGTCGTTTAAGCAAGGCTATAAAAAAAGCAGGAAGTGATGAACTTTCGGTTCTTTTAGATCCTAAGAAAAAGTATATTCCTAGAGAAAGTCGTTTTTACATTAGAAAGATTGTGGCACTTGCACTTATTGGGAGTGATGAACAGTATCTACTCTCTAGTGAGTATGAGTATCTTTTAAATCGTGCAAATGCTTACTCTCTTGCTACAGTACAACTCCCAAGTGGAGAGTCTTTAAAAAGAGTCGCAAAGCTTATAGATATACCACTCAAAGATTTAAAAAAATTAAATAGACATCTTAAGTATGACTTTGTACCACCTTATGCAAAATCGTATGATATTTATATCCCTTATATTAAACTCTCAGATTTTAAGCAGAAGTATTATAAAGCACCTATGCAAAATGTATACAAAATCTACTCTGTACGAAATGGAGACAACCTTTCCAAAATTGGTAAAAGATATGGTGTTGCATATCATGTTATAAAGGACTTTAACCATTTAAAGTCTAATAGACTGAGATTGAGACAGAAATTAATTATTCCTATTCCTAAGTCTAGCAGAAAAAGAAAGATAAATTCAAAAAATTATTATATGGTAAAAAGGGGGGACTCTTTAGACTCAATCTCTAAAACTTTTAAAGTAAGTGTGCGTAACCTCAAAACACAAAACCATATAAAAGGTTCCCTAATAAGAGTTGGAGAGAGGTTGAAAATATATGAATAAAATATATGGAGTTACTTTAGCATCTATCGTTTTACTCAGTAGTGGATGTAGTACACGAGGAAAGGGTGCGTATAGACATCATTCAATATCTTCAATTAATAAATCACATAGTGTAACAGTGGATAGAAAAACCTATTCGCATCCTACTATGCGACCTTACACCGTTCGTGGAATTAAATATTATCCTACTATTGTAAGTGTTGGCGATACTTTTAAAGGAAATGCTTCTTGGTATGGTCCTGATTTTGATGGGAAGCTTACTTCAAATGGTGAAACTTATGATATGCACGCGATGACAGCTGCACATAAAACACTTCCCATGAATACCATTGTAAAAGTAACAAACTTAAGAAATGGTTTAAGTACTGTAGTTAGGATTAATGATAGAGGTCCTTTTGTGGCTACGCGCATCATTGACCTCTCAAACAAGGCTGCTCACAAGATAGATATGGTTGGAACTGGAACGGCACCTGTGAAGTTAGAAATACTTGGATTTGAGACAAAAGGTAAGAAAAGTATACCTACAAAACAAGAGATGAAAAAAGCACCGCAAACGAAGTCTATTGGAAACTTTGCACTACAGATTGCATCATTTTCTAGGATAGAAGGTGCCTTAAGTACGCAAGAGAAATATGATCAGATAGATGGATATGATACTATCATCCAAGATGTAGAAGCAGGGAATGGTCGTATGTTTAAAGTAGTCCTTAAAGGTTTCAAAAGTGAAAAAGAAGCAAGAGACTACAAAAATAATAGCACGATTTTTGATAAAGCATTTATTATAAGACTAAACGAGGAGTAGAAAGATGATAACAAAAACAAGAACTACAAAAGAGACAGATATAAGAATCTCTTTAGATTTAAATGGGTGTGGCAGAAGTAAAATAGAGACAGGTGTTGGTTTTTTAGATCATATGCTTGAGAGTTTTGCAAAGCACTCTTTGATGGATTTAGAAGTGAGTTGCAAGGGTGATACGCATATAGATGATCACCATAGTGTTGAGGATGTTGGTATTGTTCTTGGATCCCTTATCGCTGAAGCTATTTATCCTGTGAAAAATATGGAGCGTTTTGGAAGTGCAAATATCGTTATGGATGAAGCTTGTGTATCGTGTGATCTTGATTTAAGTAATCGTCCTTTTTTAGTCTATGAGTTAGATGTTGAAGGAAAAGTAGGGCAGTTTGATACGGAACTTGTAGAAGAATTTTTTAGAGCGTTTGTTTTAAATGCTAGAATCTCTACACATATTATAGAACTTCGTGGAAAAAACAAACACCATAAAATCGAAGCTGCTTTTAAATCTTTAGCAGTGGCACTCAGACGCGCTACAACTAAAAATGAAAGAGTCGGAATTCCAAGTACAAAAGATGTTTTATGATTAAACTCATTGTTTTAGATGTAGATGGGTGTTTGAGTGATGGAAAACTTATCTATAGTTCTAATGGAGTGGAGAGTAAAAACTTTAATGTAAAAGATGGCCTTGCAATTACTACTTGGCTCAAAATTGGCAATGAAGTAGCTATTATTACGGGAAGAAATTCAACTATAGTAGAGAGACGCGCAAAAGAGCTTGGGATTAAGCATCTTTATCAAGGTATTCGTGATAAAGATAGAGTTTTAAAAGAACTTGTTGCATCATTAGGATTAGATTTTAGGGATCTTGGTGCTATTGGTGATGATCTGAATGACTACAATATGCTCTCTTTAGTTGGTCGCAGTTTTACTCCAAAAAATGGTGTCAACGAAATACAAAAACTTGTAGATACCACACTGAATTTTGATGGTGGTGATGGAGCAGTTCGGGAGATGATAGATATACTAGTAGATGAAAATGAACAAAGAGAAGCATTTTTATCTGTTTGGATTTAAGGAGTAAATTATAAATATCAATATCTTTTTTATCTTTATCTTAAGTGCTTTAGTTATGATACTCACGCTCTTTCAGCCTTTAAAAATTAAGAAACAAAAGTTTGTAGATGTACCTCTTTTGGATATGAATACATTTATAATGTATGAGTTGAACAATACTGGTTTGTTAACACTTATGTCTGGAGAAAAGGCACTACGATATAAAGATAGATATGTTGTAAATAAAATCGACTTTACAGATAATTCAAGACAATTTATATCAAATATGAAAGCTGATTTAGGGATTTATAAAAATAGTATTATTGATTTAAGCGGTGATGTTACATATATTCGTGAAGATGGTTTAGAGATAGCTTCACAGCAGATAGTGTATAATAGAAAAAACTCTATAGCAAAATCAGATAAAATTTTTACAGCTAATCTAGGTAAAAATGATATTGAAGGAAGTTCTGTTATGTACGATGCAAAAAATAGAAGAGTAAAATCAAAAAATGTTACAATTAAATATGATTTACAAGAGAGAAAATAGATGAAAAAGATTTTAGTATTGCTAGTTGCAGTAAGCTCATTAGCCTTAGCTCAGGAACTGAAAATTAAGGCAGCATCTTTTAGTGCTGATGAGATGAAAGGAATATCTATCTTTGATGGAAATGTAAGTATGGTAAAAAACCATGATGAACTCTATGCATCAAAAGTAACTGTCTATACAGATAAAGAGAATAAACCAACAAAGTTTGTAGCGCTGGGAAATGTCTCTTTTAAGATAGAGACAAAATCAAAGGCAAAGTATACTGGTAGTGCAAATAGAGTTGTTTTTTTGACAAAAGAGAAAGAGTATCGTTTTTATCAAAATGTCCACCTAAAGCAGATAGATGAGAAAAAAGAGATACAGGGTGATGAAGTAGTTTTAAATATAACTACAGGAAAAGCACATGCAACAGGGGTCAACAAGGGTCCTGTTATAATGATATTTGATATCCCAGAAAAGGAATAAAAAGTGGTAGAAATAGTAGACGCAAAATTTATGACCTCTGCACCAAATGTAGATGCAGCACCAGAGTCTGAACTTCAAGATGAAGTGGTATTTATGGCAAGAAGTAATGTAGGTAAAAGTTCCCTGCTCAATGCTTTAACAAATCATAAAGGTTTAGCAAAAGTTTCATCTACTCCAGGAAAAACACGACTGATTAATTACTTTAATGTGACCTTCATTGATAGGGATGACAACAAAAAACTCTTTGCAAAGTTTGTCGATCTTCCTGGTTTTGGATATGCGAAAGTGTCAAAGGTTATGAAGTATGACTGGGAAAAGAATCTGACTGATTTTATTGCACAGCGTGAGCAAATCAAGCTTTTTATTCATCTTATTGACTGCCGACACCCTCATTTGGATATAGATACATCTGTAAGTGAGTTTTTATTTGATAATATTCGCGAAGGGCAAGTGATACTTCAAATCTTTACTAAGATAGATAAACTCAATCAAAAAGAGCAAAATGCACTCAGACGAGAGTTTCCAAATGCTATGACAGTCTCAAGTGCAAAAAAAAGAGGGACTCATAAAATAAACAAAGTGATTTATAACATCTTAACGGAAGAGAGTGTAGCGGATGAAGATTGAGTTTATAAAAGCAAAGCTCTCTCATATTCATCAGATGCGAGAGTTAATTCTTCCAGAAATAGAGAGTGGTATCATACTCGATAGAAGTGAAGATGAGATAGCAACAAACATACGCTCATATATATTGGCTTATAGTGGTGATGAAATGCTTGGATTTGTAGCACTACATATTCATACCTCTTATCTCGCAGAGATTCGATCACTTATAGTCAAAGATGGACAAAGAGGAAAAAGTATTGGAGCAGAACTCGTAAATAGAGCACTCGAAGAAGCAGAGACACTTGGTATACAAAAAGTTTTAAGTCTTACATACAAACAAGCTTTTTTCCAAAGACTTGGATTTGTAGAAATTCCTAAAGAGGCACTTCCTGAACAAAAAATTTGGGCTGACTGTATTAAATGTAAACACTTTCCGATATGCAACGAAGTATCTCTAATCAAAAACCTTTAAATCTACTAATCTATGTAGTGCTTTTTATGCTCTACAGTAGTTTAAGTAGTATTTATCTTTTCTTGCCTCCACTTCTTTCTGTTCTTTTTGTTCTTTTTTCTAAAGCATTAGAGAGAAAGGACACTCTCTATATTGTTGCAGTATCCATGATGTTGGTAATATTTGAAGTCAATTTTGGATATATTCTTTTTAGCACAATTATCTATTTTTATGTTATTCATCAATTTATTATGCCTCGGATTTCTCAAAGTTTCTCTTGCCCTATCTGTATCAAAATCTCCTATGTTCTACTCTCTTATTTGGGTTATTTTCTTTTTTTAGTGTTAGTTTCAAATGTTTTTTTACTCCAATCTCCAGAATTCAATTACTATATAGTATACTATATAGTAATTGAATTCTTTTTAGTAGCTATATTATGAAAATAAAATTTATACTTTTTCTTTTTACAACAATTTGGTTGGCACTTATTGTAAGGGTTTTTTCACTCAGTATCGAGTCAAATAATTTTTATGCTAACTTATCAAAAAAGAATACTATAAAGTCTGAAAGAATTGCCCCTGTTCGTGGTGAAATAGTGGATAGAAACAATAGACCTGTTGCGATTAATAAACTTGGATTCAAAATCCAACTTGCACCACATTTAAGTTTAAAAAAAAATCTAGTAACTTTAGATGAAGAGCTTCAAACTCTCAAAAAACTGCTTCCATCTCTCGATATTGAAAAGATGAAAAAAAATTATCTTAAAAAAGAGTCCTATTATAATCATAACTTTATAGATATCGTACACTTTATTCCCTATAAAGAGATGATGCCTGTCTACTCTATTTTAAATCTCAAAGAGAATCTTAAAGTACTGCCAGCACCAAAAAGATTTTATCCCTACAAAAATATTGCATCACATATGATTGGATATGTCGCACGGGCAAATAGAAAAGATATAGATAAAGATGAACTACTTGAACTTATCGGTTATACTGGAAAGATTGGTTTAGAAAAGTACTATAATAGCTATCTTCAAGGTATTCCAGGAAAAAGAAAGATACAAGTAAATGCTAATAATCAAGAAGTCGCAGAGCTTATGCATACAAAAGCACAAGAGGATACAAAACTTACATTAACACTAGATATGGAACTACAATCCTATGTCTCATCTCTTTTTGAAGGAAAAGTTGGGGCTATTGTAGTTATGAATGTAAATGGAGAAATACTCGCAGCAGGAAGTTTTCCAAACTATGACTTAAATATATTTGTAAATGGTATGTCTTATAAAATGTATGATGAACTCTCATCAAGTTTAGATCATCCATTTACCAATAAACTAATAAATGGACTTTATCCTCCTGGTTCGAGTATTAAACCGATGCTTGGTCTTTTATATATTTCAACAGACTTAAGTCCATATTGGAGTGTGAATTGTACATCATCACTTCATTTAGGTGGCAGGACTTTTAGATGTTGGAAGCGACAGGGGCATAAAAAAACAGATATCATTAAAGCTATTCGTGAGAGTTGTGATGACTTTTTTTATAAAGGCAGTTTGGTACTTGGAAATAAAAAGATTAGTGATGGCTTACAACGCTATGGTTTTGGAAAGAAAACAGGTGTTGATCTTCCAAATGAGTTTATTGGAGTAGTACCCTCTCGTGAGTGGAAGAGAAAAAAATACGATAAGATATGGAATATAGGGGAGACTGTAAATATGTCTATAGGGCAGGGTGATTTTCTAGTAACTCCACTGCAGATAGCAAGAGAAACAGCACTTATTGCAACAGGTAAACTCCCTACACCACACTTTGCAAAATTTATTGGTGATAAGCCTTATATCAATAAATTTCAGAATGTATTTAATAAAAAAGAGTTGAAACGACTTCCTATTATAAGAAAGGCTATGTATCAAGTATGTAATAATATGAAAGGCACAGCTACACATTTTTTACACTCAAGAGTAAAAATAGCTGGAAAAACAGGAACAGCACAGATTGTTACGATTAAGCAAGATATCAAAAAAAGAAAGCTAGAGCATGAACTCTCTTACTATAGTCGATCGCATGCATGGCTTACAACTTACGGTCCTTATAAAAATCCTCAGTATGTTGTTATGGCAATGGTGGAACATGGAGGACATGGAGGACATGCAGCAGGAGGAATAATTTCAGATATCTATAATAAGCTTTTAAAATTGGGATATATTAAAAAATAGTAAAATTCAGAACAGTTTAAAAACTGTTTTGAATAAAAAGAGCTAAAATAGTAAGTAAAAATATTGCTCCAGCTTTGTTATAGAGTTTGTTTGCGAGAATAAAGAGTAAAACTAACGATGCAGATACCATAATCATAATATCAAATTGTGTTTTTTCTAGGTCTACTACCAAAGGTTGTATTAAAGAGGAACCTCCTAAAACCATAGAAAAGTTTGCTACATTTGATCCTATAATATTTCCAACACTCATATCAGCATTTCCCTTCTTTATGGCTACAAGAGAGACAATAAGTTCAGGAAGAGATGTTCCAAGTGATATTAGGAAGAGACCAATAATCCACTCACTGACATCTAAACTTCTTGCGATGTTTGTTCCACTCTCAACCACAAAGTTTGCTCCACCAATGGTAAAAGTAAAACCTATAGTAAGTAAAACAATAGTTTTAGGCCAGTTGAATTTTTTAGTTAAACTCTCATCTATCTCATCTTCAAGTTCCTCTTTTGAACTTGTGAAAAGAAAAATAAGGTATGAAGCCATAATAAGTAAGAAAATAATTCCATCAACACGACCAATCACACCATCTTGAATCATGAGTAAAAAAACAATTACAGGAACAACCACCCATGCACTATCTAAAGCAAAAAGGTCGCGTTCTGGTTTCATTGACTTTGCGATAAAGAAGACAATTCCTAAAACCATCGTAATGTTAAAAATAACACTTCCAACCACATTTGCAACTGCCATATCTGTTTTACCATGTGATGCAGCCATCATTGATGCAGCCATTTCAGGGAGTGATGTTCCAAAAGCTACAAGTGTAGCACCAATTACAAAGTGAGAGATATTAAAATGTAGAGCAATTCGCTCAGACTCTTTAATAATAAAATCTGCTCCATAAATAAGTGCAGCCATAGCCGCAAAAAATATAATATAATCCATGTTTATCCTTGAGTTCTTACTATTAAACTATTTGGTAGTTTAAATGCTTCTATAAGCTCTTTTTCTTTGTTACGCATTTCACCACTATCCACTTCGTGATCATATCCAAGGAGATGGAGTAACCCGTGAATATAAAGGAGTGCCATTTCATCATCAGTAGTATGGTGTAACTCTTCAGCTTTCTCTTTTACAAAGTTTTCAGAGATAACTATACTTCCAAGCGGACTCATCGGCATCTCTTCATAAGGAAAACTGAGTACATCAGTAGCTTTGTCTATATCCCTATGTGTTAGATTAATCTCTTGAATCTCTTGATTATTTGTAATAATCAACTCAATCTCTTTATCTGTTAATGAAGCGGTGATGGCGTTTAAAAAGTGTTCATCCACAAGTAAAGTGGATCTATTGTCTAGTTCAATCATAAGTGGAATTATACCGAACCAGACTTATATTTTGCAGAAGTGTATTTGAAAAAGAATTATCCAGTGATGTTAAGATTACTACCTATACCTGTTTTTTGAGCTGTAACTTGTTGTGATTGTGTATTTACACTCTCTAAAACTTTGAGTACTTGTTGTGCTTGAACATCTTGTGCTTTTTTCTGTACTTCTAAACCTACTGCTGATGTATTATTAGCTGTTGCACTATTTGTTGCGGAAGAAATTGCCATTTGATATCCTTTCTTGTTTAATCTATTTACATTGTAGTATCTATTTCTTTTAATTAAGATTAAAATTTTATGTTAAAATTCTACTATGAAAAATAATAGCAAAAGAAAAAAAGCCGTTTGTGTAATGAGTGGGGGTATGGACTCTACCTTGAGTGCATATATGATGCAGAGTGAAGAGTATGAAATAATTGCCGTTCACTTTAACTATGATCAAAGAACTCAAAAAAAAGAGTTAGAGTGTTTTCATAATATATGTGAGACTTTAGATGTAAAAGAGAAGTATGTTTTAGATTTAGATTTTTTTAAACAACTCGGAGCTTCAGCACTAACAGATAAAAATATTGAAGTACCAACTGCTGGCGTAGAAGAGGGAGTACCTGTAACTTATGTACCTTTTAGAAATGGTATATTTTTAAGTATGGCAGCAGCAATTGCTGAAAAAGAGGGTGCTTCTGTTATAAGTATTGGAGTAGTCCAAGAAGATAGTAGTGGTTATCCTGATTGTAGAGAAAGTTATATACAATCTATGCAAAATGCTATAAATCTTGGTACAAAAGATGAAACAGATATAACAATAAATATGCCCTTAGTGCATCTTTTAAAATCACAAATAGTAGAGAAGTCTTTAGAGCTTAGTGTTCCTTTAGAGCTTACTTGGAGTTGTTACAAAAGTGAAGATAAAGCCTGTGGCGTCTGTGACAGTTGTAGGCTGCGTCTCAATGGATTTGAAAAAGCTGGAGTGAAAGACCCCATAGAGTATGAGTGATACTATTTCATATCAAAAATATAATCCTACTATAATTGTAAATAAAAAGCTAAAAAATAGTTACATTAGTATAGATAAAGAAAAAAATATTACAGTAAAAACTCCTATAAGCTCACGGGCATTTGTAGCTAGATTTTTAGAAGAAAAAAGCAATTGGATAGAGAAACAGTTTGTAAAAATAGAAAATTTCTCTTCTTTGCATGATGAGGCACTCCATTCGCAAGAGTATATAGAAACAAGAGTTGAGTACTTTTCTCAGATGATGCAGTTAGAGTTTTCTACTTTAAAGTTTAAAACTTTAAAAAGTATGTGGGGCAGTTGTAACTCAAAAAGAGTGATAACACTCAACAAACAACTTATGCGAGTTGAGAAAAACTTGATAGATTATGTAGTAGTGCATGAGCTAGCACATCTCAAACACATGAACCACTCCAAACTTTTCCATCAACTTGTTGAAGAGTATTTACCAAACTCCAAAGAGTATAGACAACAACTTAAAAATATTAAACTCTCCTCTACTTAAAGAAGTAGTTTGCACTGTATTTACTAGAGGGTGACCACATCATCCAACCATTAGTATTGAGCTTTTCAGTCGCTTTTATCTGCTCTTGAATCTCAAACTTTTTATACTCTCTCTTGTGTGTATAGTCTCTAAAGTACTGTAACCAAGGGCGAATTCTTGCTAGATTGATTCTATCTTTAACATTTTTTATACTTCTATAAATAACTGCATAAGGGTGGTCTGCAGGTCTTTTGAAGTGAAAAGAACCACTAGAAAAACCTGATGGATAGAGCATAGGAGCTATATAGTCAGCATGTTTTGCTAAGGATTCTAAGGTTTGACCAATGTTATTATCATCCTTACTCCAAAGAGTATTGCCATAAATATCTACTGAGACAAAGACACCATACTTTTGCAATCTACTTTGTGCTGCATCTATAAACTCACCTATGGTTTTTATTCTTGCTTTTTGTGTATTTTTCTTTGAAAATCGTAATCCTTTTTTAGCAGGAAAACGAACATAGTCAAAGTTGATTTCATCAAAACCTACTTTTGCAGCTTCCTCAGCAATACTTATAGTATAGTTATGTGCGCGTTTATCAAAAGGGTCTACCCAAGCCATATTATCATGGTTTCTCCAGATTAAACCATTGTCATCTCTTTTGAGTGCATACGCTTTGTTATGTGATGCTTGGAGTTCATCTTTAAAAGTCACTATTCTTGCGATAGTATAAATACCATTATCTTTCATCGTTTTCATAAATTTTGCTATATTACGATTTGTTCTTTTTTTATGCGCTCCATAACTGTTTGCTTGTTGAAATCCCGTCCAAAATGAGGTTGAACCATATTCGTTTTTTACATCAACAATCACAGCATTTGCTTCCGTTTTTTGAATGATTTTAACAATATTTTTTGCAGTTTTAGAGTTGTTACTAGCACCCCAGAAGGTAAGGTAGAGGGCTTTTACCTTGATTGGTTCGAGTTGAAATTTTCTTTGCGAAGTATTTGCATCTAGGGTTAAAGGTCTGTATCCATATTGTTTAATATGATATTGTAAATCATCACTTTTTATACTGAAAGAGCCGTTCTCGTCACTCTTTACAGATTGGAATTTTCCATTAATAGTTGCATTAAATATAGCCTGTTGTGTCTTCGCATCAATAAGCATTCCACTGAAGTTCGCAAAGCTGAGAGAGGGGAGGAGAGTCAATAAAAAAAAGAGTTTTTTCAAGTAAATAGTTTCCGTATAGTGTAAAATTGTAATTCTCTTTACATAAGCAAAAATTGTACCTATACGCTACTAAAGACTATCTTTCGTTTAAAAAATGACCTAAACTTACATCACTCCAAGCTTTTGAGAGTTTGAGATAACTTTCTATAGATTGTGCGACTTTTGCGAAGTCACTATTTTTTTCACTGAGTTCATTCATTACTATTTTTAAAGCTTTTTTTCCTGCATCATTCACATCCTCAGGAAAGTGACCAAGTGTGACACCTAAACCTTTAAGCTTTTCTAATGCATAGATATTATCATGGTGAAACTCTGAAGTCATATTTGCATTCATTTCACTTGCACATACTTCTATAATAGATTGATGCTCAAACGCTAGTTTCCCCCATGATTGCTTGTTAAAGGTAAGTTCTAAAATAGAACCAGGTTCATGCCAACCCGAATAATAATAGGGAGCCACCTTATAAAATCCCATCTTAATATCAAGTGCAGGACCAACCCACTCAGTTGCATCAATTACACCTCTTTCTAAGGAGGTGTATATTTCGCCTGCAGGCAATAGTATGGGATTTACTCCCATCTTTGAGAAGACTTCGCCTCCTAGACCAGGTATACGCATCTTCAAACCTTGCATATCTTTGAGTGAATTTATAGGTTTTCTAAACCATCCACCCATCTGAATATTTGTATTACCCCCTAAAAATGGGTGTAGATTGTACTTTGCGTACTGTTCTCTCCAGAGAGAAAGTCCATCACCAAAGAGCATCCATGAGTTTATCTCCTCAGCAGTAAAACCAAAAGGGACACCACTAAAAAGAGAAAAGGCAGAGTTTTTCCCTTTCCAATAGTATGGTCCAGAGTGAAATGCATCAATCTGTCCGCTAGAACAGGCATCAAAAACAGCAAGAGCAGGGACTAAAACATTTTTAGGATATATTTTTATTTCTAAACTTCCACCACTTACATCCTTCACCCTCTGTGCAAACTTTTCAACACCCGTCCCCATAATAGGAAAATGTGCAGGCCATGAAGTAGCAAGTTTAATGACAGTTTTTTTATTTCTATTAATATTTATGTGTTTTGTCGCATCACTCTTTTTGGGATGTTTTGAGTAGTCTATCGCTTGGCGATTCGATTCATTACACCCCTCAAATGCAATTGCTGCTGAAGTTATTGTCGCTGTTGTTAAAAATTTTCTTCTATTCATACTCTCTTCTTTGTATTTAATTTTTTGTATCAATCATTTTGAAAATCAAAAAGTGAAATTGTTGCCTGATTTGTAATAGGTCTGTTTACAATAGATTTATCTACACCTACAATAAGTGCAAAATGAAAATGATTTCTTTGCAGGAGGGAGATAATCTCATCCTTATAGTTATAAAAGATAAGTGACTCTTTTTTTTCAATTTTTTCTTCTAACTCTTTAGAAGAGGAAGGCAAAACATAAATTATCTTCGCCCAAGTTGCCTCTTTTTGTAAAAAAAGAATTTCCTCTTCTATGAGAGAGATATTTTTTTCAAAAATAAGTACCTTATCGCTTGTCCCAAACTCTTTGAGTTCAAGTTTTTTATTGGTAAAGATAGCTTCAAAGTGATCAATAGGGGTAAACTTTCTCAACCGAAAATTAATTTTTAAAGTTTTAAAGAGATTGAGTAAACCCTCTAAGTAAGGCATAAAAAATGGAGAGATAAGCTGTCTCTCGTAAAAAGTATTGTCAAATATAAAAGAAGTTTCAAAAAGAGTCTGCTCAATGATATCTATTTTTTCATGAGAACTATTTGTGAGTTTTAAGCTTTTTGCAAATATATCAGGATTCGTTAAAGTAGGGGAGTAGAGAATAGTTGAGGAGGTATCTAAAGTCCATAGTTTGTGAAAATTTTCTTTGATTGAACCTGATACAACTACAAAAGAGGACTCTGTAATAATCTGAAGTGCTAACTTCACAACAATATCATTCGTTTCATAGATTTGGCTATTTGTATCTATTAGTTTAAAACGCAGAAGTCGTGAGAGTGCATCTTCTATCTCTGTAACTTTTATCCAAGCGATTTCACTATCACTTATCTGTGTAGGTCGAGAAAAGACAATACCATAAGCGCCATTTAAAATAGCCTCTTCAATACTCTCTTCATCAAAAGCCATGAAGAGATCTCCTCTTTTTACACTTTTTGCATCAAGAGTAACAGTTGTAAATCTGCTTACAAATGGAGTGTTTACTAACTTTCCATGAGTAAGTGCGAGGACATTTTCAAGTCTCATCCAATCGGTGTGCCTGCCTTTTTAGGTTTTTCTGGTCTGACTAAACATAAACCATCTTCATCTTTAGCAGCAAGAAGCATTCCCTCAGACATAATTCCCATCAGTTTTGCAGGTTTAAGATTGGCTACAACACAGACTTGTGTATCTACAAGTGACTCAGCAGAGTAAAACTCTCTAATTCCCGCAACAATTTGACGCGTATCATTTTCACCAAGGCTCACTTGAAGTTTGAGTAGTTTTTTACTCTTTGGAACTTCTTCAGCTTCTAAAACAGTACCTACTTTTAGAGATGTCTCAAAAAACTGACCAATTTCAATGAGATTATCATCAAAGTTTGCCTTAGATTCATACTTCTCTTTTTTCTTCGATGCTTTGTCCTCTTTCTTTGGAGGATTTGGCTCTGCTTTTGCTGCTTCTTGCATCAAAGGCTCCTCTACACGAGGAAAAAGTGGTGGTACTTTTTTGATAGTAAATACTTCTAAAAGTTTTTTATCTAAAACAAGATTTTTGTAACTTGCATTGTTTATCTCAAAACTAAGGGCATCTGCAATAGTCTCTGTTGTTTTAGGCATAACAGGAGAGAGCATAATAGCTGCTTTTGCTAAGATATTTGCTACAAGTGCAACTGTCGCAAGTGCCTCATCTTTTTGCTCATTTTTGATTTTTACCCATGGTTCATGCTCTGTAATAGCAGTGTTTCCAATAGAAAAAAGTCTCCATAGCTCTTCAAGATATCTATGTGTTTGCATCTCTTTCATATATCCATCAAGAGAGTCTAAAACCTTGTTCATAGCTTCAAGCTCTTTTGTATGGTACTTCTCAACATCAACACTATCTATAATAAACTCAGAGTATTTACCACTCATTCCGATGATACGGTTGAGTAAATTTCCAAGGTCATTACTCAGTTCCGAGTTTATTCTATCTATAAATGCGCGTTGAGAGAAATCACCATCTTGTCCAAAAGGTACTTCACGAAGCATAAAGTAACGAAGATTTTCTACTCCATAGGCATCTGCAACCTCTTTAGGAGAGACTACATTCCCTTTAGACTTACTCATTTTCTCACCATCACGAGTCCACCAACCGTGTGCACCAATCGTTTTTGGAAGTGGCAGGTCAAGACTCATTAAAAATGCTGGCCAGTAGATAGCATGAAAACGAAGAATATCTTTTCCAACAAAGTGTGTTGAAGCTGGCCAGAAATGCATATTTTCCTCATCACCACCATAGCCTAATGCTGTAACATAATTGAGTAAGGCATCTAGCCAAACATACATAACATGTTTATCATCATGCAGACTCTCAGGCATTTTCACACCCCAAGTAAATGATGTACGCGTTACAGAGAGATCACGAAGTCCACCTTTTACAAAGTTTTTTACCTCATTTGCACGAGAACGAGGCATAATAAAATCAGGATTATCTTCATAATGTTTTAAAAGCTTATCTTCATATTCTGAAAGCTTAAAAAAGTAACTCTCCTCTTTTACAATACTTGTAGTTCTGCCACAGTCAGGACAAAACTCACCATCTACAAGTTGTGTTTCAGGAAAAAAAGTTTCACAACTTACACAGTAGTGTCCCTCATAAAAATCTTTATAAATATCACCCTTATCAAACATCTTTAGAAATGCTTTTTGTACTCCAGCCATATGATCTGCATCAGTAGTACGAATAAACTTGTTATAAGAGATTTCAAACTCATCCCAAAGATTTTTAAAAGTAGCACTTATTTCATCTGCAAACTCTTGAGTAGGTTTGCCATTTTTTTGTGCAGACTCTTCTATCTTTTGACCATGTTCATCTGTTCCAGTTAAAAAGAAAGTTTCATTTCCTTTTAATCTCTCATATCTTGCTGTTGTATCAGCTATAAAAGTAGTATATGCATGACCAATGTGTGCTTCACCGTTTACATAGTATATGGGTGTCGTTATATATTTACTCAATTTTGTAATCCTAGTTATAATAGTATTGTTATTTTATCGAAATAGACTTAGATTTGAGCTTTAAAACTCAAACCCTCCTGTATCACCTTTAGACATGGAGTTGTAAACAGCTTTTACATACTCATCTCTTAGTGTACAACCAAAATAAGACTCACACAGACTACAGCTTTTGTAGCCCTTGTCTTGCTGACACTTTTGAAGTTTTTGTACCATCTCTTCGAGATATACTTCAAATTTGTCTTTTTTTTCGCTATGCATTTTTTGCATAAACCTCTTTTACTCTTGCAATTTCATAGTTTGAACCGAAAAAACATATGGCTGTGTCATGAACATGGGCATGACCTAAAGTCATGAGATTATTTTTCCCATCTATGGCACCACCACCTGATTTTTCATAGATAAATGCAAAAGGAAAAACTTCAAAAAGACGGCGTAGTTTTCCTTCTGGTTTATCACTTGTTCCAGGGTAGGAAAAAATCCCCCCACCTTTAAGTAAAATCTGGTGTAAATCTGGAACCATGCCGCCAGAATAACGAAGACGGTACCCCTCAGCAAAAAAGCTATCTACTAACTCTTTATGATAAGGTGCCCAGTTTTGCTGTGTTCCACCAGGAGCATTAAGTTTTCCTTTTTCATTCAAACGAATTTCTTTGACAAACTCAAATTCACCTGATTGGAGAAGATAAAGTTTTGTTTTATTCTCAGCAAAAACCATCTCAACACGAGGACCATAGACTACATAACATGATGCAACCATCTTCGCCGAACCAAAATCACCCTTATAGATTCCAAAAATACTTCCAACACTCAAATTAACATCTACTAAAGAAGATCCATCAAGAGGATCATAAGCTACAAAGTACTCTCCATCTTCGTGCATAAGCTCTGCATCTGCTTTCTCTTCACTTGCAATAGTATGCACAGAAGCAACACGAGAGAACTCCTCCTCAATAATCATATCACACTGAATATCTAACTGAAGTTGTGTCTCACCAGAACTATTTTCTTGTTGCGAATAGCCTATGTCTTTTACATCTATGGCATCTTTAATTCTTATAGCACTTTTTTGTATAGCATCAAATATATCTCTCATTTATCTTCCTTTATTAAACTTTTTTTGCATTTTTTAAAATCCACGATATTATCGCGTCGGTATCATTTAAATCTAAAATATCTATCTCTTGTGGTAGGTCATATTTTTTAGTATCAATGCTCTCATCAATCGCTAAAGCATTCATATAAGGGAAATAATCCTTATCTAAAGAGTCTCTAAATATACTTATTCTAGGGAGTGGTAAGTTCTTTAAACCCTCAACTAAAAGTACATCAAACTTATCAAAAAGTCGAATCATATCATCAAGTTCAGATTGCTTTTGTGAAAAGTAAGTTGTACGGTTTGGGGAGGTTACTATAACCTCTGCACCCGTATCGCTAAACTTATAACTATCTTTTCCCTCTACATCAAACCGAGCCTTATCTTTAGGATCATGTTTAATGATTGCAACCTCTAGTTGAAGCTCATGAATTAACTTTCGAGCAACCTTTAGAATAAGGGTAGTTTTACCACTATTTGAAGGACCAGTAAATGCAACTGCTAATCTTTTACTCAAGTAATTTCCTTATCGAAATTTTAAGTGATTATACAAAAGAAGAGTTTAAATAAGATATAATTCACGCAAAAATAGAGAACAAAATGAAAACTTATTTGATTACAGCACTTCTACTTACCATATTTTCAGGATGCTCCGAGCATAATGCCTTTTCTGACTTTAATCTTACACAGACTCAAGCTAAAAGTGAAGATAGTATCCGTAGTTCTAAAATCTTTAAAGATGATACAACTGTGGGAGTAGTGAGTGCAATTTATCTTAATAGTGTAGAACCAGATACTTTTAAGGACTATGAGTATTTTTATCTCTCATTATATACAAAAGAAGATGCTACATTTCAATTTTATCTCAATAAGAAAGAGGCTTTAGAGATAGAAATGTTAAAAAAAGATAGTAAATATGCGAAGTATATAGATGCATCAAATGATTGGAAGAAGTATTTTTTACTCAAGTTTACGAAACAGAGTGCTAAAACCTTAGCGCTTCAAGCAAAAAGTTCTACCGCAAAATCTCATAAAATAATTTTTAAAAGAGACGACTAGACCAAACGAGCAATAGAACTAAAAAGTAGAGAAACAAGTATGGTCACTACTTGTAACCCAATAATGAGTACTAATGGTGCTAAGTCTAAACCATTAAAATCAGTTCTCATAAATCTTCGCACATACATGTATGCTGGGTTTGTTACATTGTATAAAAACCTTACGACAGGGTTATAAGGGTCAGGATTTACAAAGCTGAGTAATGCAGCGATGATTAAAACCCAAATATATACATTTATTAGTCCATTTACAAGACCACCAAGTTGAATAATAGCTATGCCTAAATCACTCATTTTACAATTTCTCCTAGATAGTTTTTAAGATATTTATATATTTGGACCAAATCGGGACCCTCTTCACTATTTGTAAGTAAGATACGAAGAGGTTTTAAAAGGTTTTCTTCCTTTATAGCAGACTCTTTTATAAGATAGTTTTTAAAATCCTCATATGCTCCAAAGTAGGGTGCATTTTTAATAATTGCTGTTAAAGTAGCTGTCTCTTTAGCAAATGCTTCAGGAATATTTCGTTCTGCAAATATTGGTGCTATTTTCGCTTTTAACTCTTTTGTAGTGTTTACATCTTCAAGATAAATTCGTGCAAGTTCACCAATCTCTGCATCAGCAAAACCAACATAACGAGAGAGCTCTTTTGCATCAAGGTTTTTAAGATGTTCTTTATTTATACGCTTTAAAGCATCTATATCAAAGCGAGTAGGGGAGCTAGATAGAGAGTTTAAGTCAAACCAATCAATCGCTTCACTCATTGTAAAAATCTCTTTTGGGGTCTTATTCCCTATTGATATTAAATAATTTGATATGGCTTCTGGTAGATATCCCTCTCCTAAGAGCCATTTTATACTTGAACTGTCATTTTCATTCACTAATGCAGGGAGATGCGCATACTCTATCTGTTTTTCATATCCTAAATAGTTTCTAATATGTATCTGTTTTGGGGTGTTACTCATATGCTCTTCACTTCGAACAATCATACTAATATCATTGAGCATATCATCAACAGCAGAAGAGAAATTATGTATAGGAGTTTTATCTTGATTCATAATCATAAAACTATCTATACTTTCAGGAGTGAAATTTACTTTGCCTTGAATCTTATCTTCTATGGTAATTGTTTCTTCAGGTCTATTAATACGGATAGTAAAAGGATTTGTATTGTCTATCACAAGTTCAGCAGGCAAGTTTCTACATGCATCATCATAACTGTATGCTTTGTTCGCTGCCTCAGCCTCTTTTTGTTTTTTATCTATCCACGCAGGAGAGCAAAAACAACTAAATGCCTTTTTCTCATGAATAAGTTGCAGAGCCATAGCAGAGTGAAATCGTACATTTTCACTCTGGTAGATGATTTGCGAGTACTCAATACCAAAGAGAGCAAGTAGGTCAAGAAACTCTTGATCTTTTCCTTCTATGTTTCTCTTTTTGTCTGTATCTTCCATACGGACAATAAAATCTTCTTCTCTTTGTTGTGCAACAATATAGTTGAAAATAGCAACACGAAGGTCGTCTATATGCATATCTCTAGTTGGACTAGGTGCAAATCTTAGCATGAAAAATCCTATAAATTATT
>JALSUU010000197.1 GCA_027071075.1 Sulfurimonas sp.
TCTTTTGATAAGACTATGCCTCCAATGGTACTAGCAGTAAGTACAAAGGCTAAAAACCAGAAAGCTTTTTTGAGCTGTTCTTTTGCTTTTGCTTCATCATTGTTCTTTAAGTATCTTGCTATTTTTGGAAAGAGGGCTATTGAAGTTGCTATGGCAAAGAGGGCAAGAGGGAGTTGAAAGATACGGTTTGCGTAGTAGAGGTAAGAGATAGAACCTGTTACTAGAAACGATGCAAGAAAGGTATCTAAAAAAGCACTCACCTGAGCTGTTGAGTTTCCCCACATGGCAGGAAAAAAAGTGTTACGAAATTTTTTTGTATCTTTATGAATGATTTTACTTTTTACTCTAAGGTATTTAAAACCACCAAAAAGAAGCTTCATCAGACCTAAGTTATAGATGGCGATAATATGAACAATGAGCTGTAGTACACCACCAAGCACTACTCCGAAACTAAGGTAGTAGACTATCTCACTTTGTGATTTGTTATGAGAGAGAAGGAGTGCTCCAATAAGCGAAAAGTTGAGCAGTGCTGTACTAAAGGCAGTGGTAGCAAAATGGTTTTTATACTGTAACATGCCACTTAAAAAAGTCATAGAGAAGATAAGAGGCAGATACCAAAAGTTTATGGCTACAAAGGGGGACGCTATCTCGATGGTCTCTTGAGTAAATCCTACTGCGATGGCTTTTGTAAAGAGTGCAGGGAGAAGATTTACAAGTAGGGTTATAAGTAAAATGATAGAGAGAAAAATTAAAAATATGTTTACAGAGAAGAGTGCCTTATGTCGCGTTCTAGCAAAAGCAGGGATGAAGACTTGTGTAAACGCACCCTCAGCAAAGATACGACGAAAAAGATTTGGAAGTTTAAAGGCTATAAAAAATATATCACTATATATGTTTGCTCCAAGGGCTGAAGCGGTTAGTAAGTCTCGTATAAATCCTAAAACTCTTGAGATAAGAATTCCAAAACTATTTGTAAATATTGCTTTAAACATAGGCTTCTTTATTAGTTTTACGAAATTTTAACAAAGATTTGGTTAAAATAAACCCTAAAATAAATTTACATTAAAGTTTGGTATATTCAAAATGGCACTATTTGGCTCTAAAGCAAAAACATTATCATCAAAAGCTGTTCGTCCTACCGTTGTTCGTACACAAAATGTTGCTAAAGAGATTCAAAATATTGCTAGAAGTTATGAGATATCAACTGATAAGTTGGATTTTAATCTTTTAGAGACACAAACATACACCCGATTGAACGATGGTTCTAAAGAAACTGAGTGGGAATTTGTAGATGATCAAGAGCTTTATGAGCTAGATGATAAGACAGCACTTTTAAATCCTCTCTTCCAAATCAAACAGACTTATGAGATAGAAATTTTTTCTCCATCTAAAGAGATGCATGCTTTTTGTCCTGACTTAAAACTTGCTGTTGGGGCAAATGCTAGTAAGTGTAAAGTCTATCTAAGTATAAGTGCTGGATCAAAGATAGTTTATAAAGAGGGCTTGGATGAAGCACTCAAAACAATAATAAACAAGAAAAAAATTCGGGCTGGAATTTTAATCGGTATATTTGATGAGATGCTCAAAGGGGTTGTTTCTAAGATTTCTGCTGAAGTAAGAGTAAATGAAGAAAAAACATACGAGAAACCTGAGACTATACTTATTGCTGAGAGTTTTGAACCTACTGCGACAACAGATGATGCACTGATTTTACACTATGAAAATAATAAAAAAGAGATAAATGAAGATGATAAAATTGATTATGCATCTCGGGGCTTTATTCAGAGTGTTGAAAAAGATGAATTACTTATTGAGTATGTGAAGCCAAAGCTTGGTCTTCCTGGAAGGAATTGCCGTGGTGAATTTATGGAACCAAGCGAACCAATTGTAAGCAATGAAGTGACTTTTAGTGTAGATGAAACGATACGCGTGGAAGAGAGTGAAGAGTATATAAGATACTATGCGAATGAAAATGGTTATATTGCTTTTGAAGATAATAGTTACCGTATAAAAAATGACATGGATATTAATGAGGTTAGTTTTAAAAAGACAGGCTCTATTCGGAGTGGTGTAGACTCTGATGTTATTTTAAATGTAAGTGAAGCGGATGCCATAAAAGATGCTATTGGTACTGGGATGCATGTTGAGGTAACAGAGATTGAAGTGGAAGGAAATGTCGGATCTCATGCAAAAGTCATCGCTCAAAAGGCAACGATAGGTGGACAGACACATAGTACAGCTTTAGTTAAGGCTGATGAACTTGATATTAATGTTCATAAGGGTAAGGCAATAGGAAAAGAGGTTAAGATAACGAGGCTTGAACATGGTGCTGTAAGAGCTGAGAAGGTTCGTGTATCACAAGCACTTGGTGGTACTATAATAGCAAAAGAGATAGATATAGAGATTTGTGCTTCACATGTGAAAGCAACCGCCTCAAAAAGAATAGAGATACAAAAGCTTCAAGGAAGTGAAAATATTTTTACTATTAATCCTGTGCTTAAAAAAGAGGTAAAAAAAGGACTTGAGGATAATCAGGACTCTATCGAAACTCTTAAATTTACGGTAAAAGAGTTAGAAAAAGAGATAAACAACTACAAGATACTCATTAAAGAGGGAACACCTGCTTTTTTAGAAATCAAAAAAAGACTTGTGCATTATAAGAAAAATGGTGTCAAACTTCCTGCTTCTTTTGTAAAAAAATATAAAGAATTTACGCAAATGCAAGAGAAGTTAAAAGATATTCAAAAAGAGTATGCTGTTAAAAACGATCAGTTAACTCTACAAACAACAAAAACATCCTCTTTTCAAGATAGTATTTTTGATGCAAGAGTAATCAACAGAGATAGATGGATAGGATATAATGAAATACGATTTATACTTGTTGATCCACCTATGGAGTTAGTATACAAGCCAAAAGAGGGCTCGGCTGATAAGATCTTTGGTTTAGTAGAGATAGATGATGGAGAATACGCAATAGAGGCAGTGAAAGAATGATAGTCGGAGTAAAGGGAAATATAGTATATAAAGAGCCATCATTTGTACATGTAGATGTGAGTGGCATAGTCTATGAAGTGTTTATATCTCTTCAAACATTTTCAGCACTTGGAAAGAGTGAGGTTTCACTTTTTACTACGCAGATCATACGCGAAGATGCATCACTACTCTTTGGTTTTATGGATATGAGTGAAAAGAAGCTTTTTGCAAGACTCATTAAGATAAATGGAGTTGGTCCAAAAGTGGCTATGGCAATCTGCTCAACCTATACCCCAGCACAATTTGCAACTGTGATAAATAACAAAGATATGAATGGTGTAAAAAAAGTACCCGGTATTGGACCTAAGAGTGCAGGGCGTATTTTAGTGGAGTTAGCTGGTTTTGATGAAGAACTTGTTGCATCATCTTCTGGTACATCCTCTACTACGCTTGCATTTTCACAAGCTACAGAAGCATTAGAATCTCTTGGATTTAAAAAAGATAAAATTAGTAAGGCATTGAGTGCTTGTGAGGGTGATGATACCGCCACACTCGTAAAAAGTGCTTTAAAATTACTACAGACAGTGTAAAAGGAAATATATATTGAAATTAACTATTTTATTTGGTGGGGCTAGTTTTGAGCATGAAATTAGCATCGTAAGTGCTATAACTTTAAAAGAGAAACTGACTACTTTTGATTTGAATTTTGTTTTTTGTGATGGTGATCATCAGTTTTACCTCATAGACCCTGCAAAGATGAAAGCGACAACTTTTTCTAAGGGTGAACATAAAAAACAGCCTCTGCTTACACTTACAAATGGTGCTTTTTCTCAAAAAAGTATGTTTGGATCAAAAGAGTATGCTGATGTAGTGTTAAACTTGATTCATGGTGGAGATGGTGAAGATGGGACTATTGCAGCACTTTTAGACTTTTACTCTATCAAATACATAGGACCGAGAAAAGAGGCATGTACTTTCTCTTATGATAAACGATTTACAAAGTACCTTTGTGAAGCTATCAATGTAAAAAGTGTAAAATATGAAGTTTTTTATAAAAATGAGCAGAAAAATTTAGATTTAGAATTTCCTGTCATAGTAAAACCAGCAACACTTGGAAGTTCTATAGGTGTCAGTATAGTCAAAGAGGAGTCAGAGTTTGATTATGCTCTTGATACTGCTTTTGAGTATGACTCTGTCGTTTTAGTAGAGCCTTTTATAGAGGGTGTTAAAGAGTATAACTTAGCAGGTTTTTCTGCTGATAATAAAATCAACTTCTCAATAGTAGAAGAGCCTCAAAAAGAGGAATTTTTAGACTTTGAAAAAAAATATATGGACTTTTCCCGAAGTGAGAGTGTAAGTAAAGCGGAGATAGAAGAAGAGCTAATCAATAAACTAAAAACAAATTTTGAAAAGGTGTATCGTGGACTCTTTGAGGGAGCACTTATTCGATGTGATTTTTTTGTAGTCAATGGGGAAGTACTTTTAAATGAGATAAATCCAATACCTGGATCCATGGCAAACTATCTTTTTGAAGATTTTGAAGCTTCTTTGTTACTTTTAGTAAATGCACTGCCACATAAAAAAAGAGCAAAAATCTCTTATGATTATATTCACTCCATTTCTCAAGCAAAAGGTAAATAATGGCAATAAAATCTATACAGCATAAACAACATACATTTGATATAAGTTATGAGATACTAAATCCTGATGCTCAGGTTGATTTGATTGTTTTACATGGTTGGGGGAGTAATAAGGCGATTATGAAAGCTGCTTTTGCTCCTTATATGGATAGTTTTAGACATATTTATATAGATCTTCCAGGATTTGGAAAGAGTACTTGTCCTACGGCATTAACCACGGTTGATGTTGCCAGAATAGTTGAACTTTTGATGATTCATATAAATGCTAGTAAAGATATTATTGTTGGGCACTCTTTTGGTGGAAAAGTTGCCCTTTTACTTGAACCTAAAGTATTGGTTTTACTCTCTAGTGCAGGCATCTATATACCAAAACCTCTCAAAATTCAAGCAAAAATCATGCTTTTTAAAACACTCAAAGTTTTTGGTTTCTCTAAACTTCGTTCACTCTTTGTAGCCGATGATGCAAAAGAGTTAAGTGAGCATATGTATCAGACTTTTAAAAATGTAGTCGATGAAGATTTTAGTAGAGAGTTTGCACAGTATGATGGTAAGGCACTTCTGTGTTGGGGTAAAGAAGATACTGCGACACCTCTAAGTTCTGCAGAAAAAATAGATGAACTCATTAAAGACTCAAGACTTGAACTCTATGAGGGAGATCATTTTTCATTTAGTAAAAACGCAGAAGATATTTCAAGTAAGATTGAAGAGACTTTTTTGCAAACATTGGCACACTAAATGGAGAATTATGAGACCTTAGTAGCCTTTATTACAAATGCTCTTTTTGTAACTCTTTTGGGTTGGTACCTGATAACAAACCTACAGTGGTACAACTATAGCCTCTCTCGTGTTGTTTTAAAACATCACAAACCACAGTGGCATATTATCTACTTTATCATTCCTTTTATAGCTTACTATACGACAGGGAAGTTTTTTCCAATTTTCTTCTTTTTTGCTGTTTTACCAGCGATACTGATTTGGCATAAACGGCTAGATAAAAAACTTGTACTGACTTGGAGAGTAAAACGGTTTTTAATTTTGCTTATTTCACTCACCCTTTTTCAAGATGTCTTATGTACTCTCAAAGATGCATGTGCAACTTATGGTGTTTTTATGCCTTTAGCCCTTGCCTATATTGGTTCTTATATGATAGAAAAATTTCTTTTTATGACTTATAAAAAAGAGGCAAAAAAGAAATTACAATCTATGAAAGAGTTACAAATTATCTGCATCACTGGTAGTTATGGTAAGACAAGTATTAAAAACTTTGTGGCAGAGATTTTAGCAAAAAAGTATAGAGTCTATGCAACTCCTAGAAGTGTTAATACTCTTGGTGGCATCATGGGTGATATCAATAATAATCTAACAGAAGATACCGAGGTTTATGTTTGTGAAGCAGGGGCTAGAGAGAGTGGAGATATCTATGAGATTACTACTTTTTTAGAACCGCAAACTGTTGTTGTTGGTAAAGTAGGTGAGGCTCATATTGAGTACTTTAAGTCTTTAGAAAATATTATTGCTACGAAGTTAGAGATTATGCAGTCGCCTAGACTTCAAAAAGCTTTTATTCATACTTCTGTAACAGATGAACCTCATGAAAAAGTTACTTTTTTTGGAGAGGAACTCAGTGATGTAAAAGCCGACTTAAATGGTATAGATTTTACTATGACTCTTGATGAGAAAGAGTTAGAACTTCATACTGATATCTTAGGTGAATTTCAAACGATGAACATAGCAGTTGCTGTAAGAATTGCCAAAGAGTTTGGAATGAGTGATGCAGAGATACAAAGAGCTGTGCGTGAGTTAACACCAGTTGAGCATAGACTGCAGATGATTAAAGCAGGTGGAAAGCTTATTTTAGATGATGGTTATAATGGCAACATTGATGGAATGCTTGAAGGTGTAAGACTCTGCTCTTTACATCAAGGTGGTAAGAAAGTTATTGTTACACCTGGACTTGTTGAGAGTAGTGATGCATTAAATCTTAAACTCATCAAAGCGATAAATGAAGTGTTTGACATAGTGATAGTTACAGGCGCTTTAAACGCTACACTTTTTGATAAGAACCTTGATGTAAAGCAAAAAATAATG
>JALSUU010000198.1 GCA_027071075.1 Sulfurimonas sp.
TGGGAACAAAAAAGGTTCCCTTAAATTTATGGAATAAATTAAAGGAAAAATATTATGATGCAATCACTTTATACTGCCTCAACAGGAATGTTGGGTATGCAGACACAGATAGATACAACAGCCAATAATATCGCCAATGTCAATACAATTGGGTTTAAAAAAAGTCGTGCTGAATTTTCAGACTTGATGTATCAGGTTATGGAGTATGCTGGAACATCTACAAGTGATGTTACAAAGAGTCCTACTGGGGTTGAAGTAGGTCTTGGTGTCCGCTCAACTGCAATAAATAAAATCTTTGCAGAAGGAGCTTTAAAGCAGACTGATAATCAGCTTGATATTGCTATTACTGGTCGTGGTTTTTTCAAGCTAGAACTTCCAGATGGGACAGAAGTTTACTCAAGAAATGGTGCCTTTAAAGTGGATGAAAATGGAAGTATGGTAAATTCTGATGGATATAAACTCATTCCTGAAGTTGTTGTTCCACCAGATGCGACAAATATTAGTATCGGTACAGATGGAACAGTTACTGTTGTACAACCTGGTCAAACACAAGCAACACAAATTGGTCAGATAACTACGACAAACTTTATTAATCCATCAGGACTGCACTCTATGGGTGATAATCTTTACATAGAGACAGATAGTTCAGGACAACCAGTTGAAGGAACACCAGGTGTTGATGGCCTAGGGACACTGAGACAAGGTTTTGTTGAACAGAGTAATGTTGAGTTAGTTGTAGAACTTACAGATCTTATTACAGGTCAGCGTGCCTATGATTCAAACTCAAAAATCATTACGACAAGTGATGAAATGCTCCAAACTACAAATAACCTCAAGAGATAATAACTTCACAATATAGGCTTGATACTCTTTAATATCAAGCTCTTTATTCTACATTTAAAACAACTTTCATAAATTTAAAACTATATTTTAGATATAATCACGAAATTATTTTATAAAATATAATAGGATTTAAAATGGAAAAAGCAAATATTAACGGTAAAGTTTGGACTTTCGGTAAAGATGTTGATACAGACTTAATCATAGCCGCACGATACTTGAATACTTCAGTTCCAGAGGAACTTGCAAAACATGTTATGGAAGATGCAGATCCAGAGTTTGTAAACAAGATGAGTGTAGGTGATGTAATAGTTGCTGGTGAAAATTTTGGTTGTGGTAGTAGCCGTGAACATGCTCCAATAGCACTTAAGGCTGCTGGAGTTGCAGCAATTATTGCTCCAACATTTGCAAGAATATTTTACAGAAATTCTTTTAATATGGGTCTTCCTATTTTTGAACTTGCAGAGAGCGCAGAGATAAGTGAAGGTGATGATATAACAGTAAATATGAACGCTGGAACTATAACAAATAACACTACAGGAAAAAGTTACAACTTTACACCGATTCCTGAATTTATGCAAGAACTTATTGATGCAGGTGGTTTAATGAATTTTGCAGCAAATGAGGTAAAAGGAAAATAATGAAAAATTATAAAATTACACTAATTAAAGGTGATGGAATTGGTCCTGAGATTATTGATGAAGCTGTTAAAGTACTTGATGCTGTAGCGTCTTGTTGTGGTTTTCACTTTAACTATGATGAAGCACTTATGGGTGGAATTGCCTATGATATTACGGGTGATCCACTTCCTCAAGAGACTATTACTAAGTCTATACAATCAGATGCTGTACTTTTTGGTGCTATTGGTGGACCAAAATGGGATGAACTTCCTCGTGAAAAAAGACCAGAGAGTGGACTACTTCGTTTTAGAAAAGAGTTAGGTGTATATGCAAACCTTCGCCCTGCTGTTGTGTATGATGAACTTATCAATGCATCATCACTAAAGCCTGAAATTATTAAGGGCGTGGATATTATGGTTGTTCGTGAATTAATTGGTGGTATTTACTTTGGTGAGCCTAAGGGTCGTACTGAAGATAAGGGATGGAACACTATGGTCTACTCTCGTTCAGAAATTGTTCGTATTGCACACCAAGCATTTAGAATCGCACAAAAAAGAGATAAAAGAGTTTGTTCTATTGATAAGGCAAATGTTCTTGATGTTTCTCAACTTTGGAGAGATGTTGTTACTGAAGTAAGTGCTGAGTACCCAGATGTAGAGCTTACACATATGTATGTTGACAATGCAGCTATGCAGTTAGTGTTGAACCCAAAACAGTTTGATGTTATGCTTACTGGAAATATTTTTGGTGACATTTTAAGTGATGAAGCTTCTATGCTTTGTGGTTCTATCGGTCTTTTACCATCTGCATCAGTAGGTGAGAAGATAGGTGTCTATGAACCTATTCATGGTTCTGCTCCAGATATCGCTGGTCAAGGTATAGCAAATCCTATTGCAACTATCTCATCTGCATCAATGATGCTACGATACGCTCTTGGTGAAATAGAAGCTGCTGATAAGATTGATAATGCTATCAAAAAAGTATTGAGTGAAGGATATAGAACAGGTGATTTAGCACAGTTTGATGCAAAAGAAGTTTGTTCTACGAGTGAAATAGGTTCTATCATTGCTAACTATATAGAAAGATAGGTAAGCAAAAAAAGAATGAAGACACTCACTCTAGCAAATATCTATGAACTTCAAGGTTTAAAAGAAGAAGCACTTGATATTTACAAAGAGGTTTTACAAAAAGATCCTGATAACTCTGATGCAAAGATTGCCATCAGAAGATTATCAGGTATGCGTAAGAAGTTTTTAAAGGTAAATGAAGAGATGAAAGATTACTTTTTAAAGATGGAAACAGAGGTAGAATTTAATGAGTTTGAAAGGTGGTTGTTAAAAGCATGGAACTAAAAGATGTAATACTTTCAACACTTGCAGAGATGGAAGAAGCTCCTGAGGTACAAACTCCAAGAAAAAAAGAAGAGTCTGTAAGGGTAGCCGAACAAGAGTTTTTTCAAGTAGAAAATGAGGTGCCAATACCTAATGTCACAGTGAATGAAAATGAAATAGAGAGTGAACTTATCTATCTCAATTCAATTCGTGAGAGACTTTTAGTCCTTTTTGAAGGTTTTCAAGCACCAAATAATGCAAACATAGAAGCGAAGGTAGATATGACACTAAACTTTTTAGAGTACACCCTTGCTACGATAGATTCACGAGTACAAAAGTTAGAAAAAGGAAGTTCTAAATGAACCAGTACAGAGTACTAATAGATGCGAATGATCAAAAAGGTTTAGTACATAAGGTATCAAGCATATTTTATAACTTTGACTTAAACATACTTTCAAATAGTGAATTTGTTGATAAAGATAGCAACAAGTTTTTTATGCGTAGTGTTGTAGAGGGTGCTGTCAATAAAAAAGAGTTGATTGACTCAATAGAGGCTCTTCTTCCAAGTGATTCAAGTGTCAAAGTAATCGAACCAAAAAAGAAAAATATCATAATAATGGCTACGAAAGAGCTGCATGCTTTGGGTGATATACTTATTCGCCATGAATCTGGTGAACTTGATGCAAATATTTTAGCAGTTGTCTCTAACTATGATGCCTTAGAGTCTATAGTAACAAAGTTTGGTATTCCTTACACCACTGTTTCACATGTTGATTTAGAGAGAGAAGAGCATGAGCAAAAAGTTATTGATGCAATCAATGCGTATGATGATGTTGACTATATAGTTCTTGCAAAATATATGCGTATTTTAACACCGCATTTTGTAGAAACTTTTGAAGATAAAATCATTAATATTCATCACTCTTTCTTGCCCGCCTTTATTGGGGCAAACCCTTACAAACAAGCACATGAGCGTGGTGTGAAAATAATCGGTGCAACGGCACACTTTGTAAACAATAATCTTGATGAGGGTCCAATTATCGCGCAAGAGGTTATTCATGTCAATCATAATTATAGTTGGAAGGATATGCAAAAATCTGGTCGAGATGTAGAGAAAGTAGTACTCTCTCGTGCACTCAAACTTGCTCTTGAAGATAGAATTTTTGTCTACAACAACAAAACGGTTATCTTTTAATGGCATTTAATTTAGTACTAGTTCATCCTCAGATTCCTAATAATACTGGGGCTATTGGTCGCCTTTGTGTGAATGCGGGGGCATCACTTCATTTGATAAAACCTATTGGTTTTGATATTGATGAAAAAGCTGTTCGTCGTGCTGGGCTTGATTACTGGGATAAGTTGGATTTACATGTTTGGGAGTCACTTGATGCATTTTTCGCCGAAAATGAGATAAGTGATAATGCCCATTTTGCTACAACAAAAACAGATAGACCATACTTTCAGAGTAGTTTTAAAGAGAATGATTATATCTTTTTTGGAAGTGAAACGGCAGGAATCCCGCAAGAGGTACTTTCAAAGTATAAAGAGCAAACCATAACTATACCAATGACAAAAGAGGGAAGAAGTTTAAACCTTGCCATAAGTACAGGTATAGTACTTTATGATGCTATCCGCCAAACTTTTGATACTTTTGAGAGAGGATAAGTGTAGATGAATCCCTATGTTGATACTGTAATGCTCATACTCTTTGTTCTTTTTATGATATTTATCTTTGGAGGATACCATAAAAATAAATCTACCCAAAGAGAATTAGATGAGAAAAGAGAACAAGATATAAAAGAGAAGAACTCTTAAAATATTTTTTCTGCCCAAAGTTCCATTTTTGATTCAAATCTTTCAAAAAGAGTTTCTGCATTTTTAATAATAACTGACATAATATTTCCTTTTTCTATTTAAATTACTATTATTCTACTCGTTTTTGTAATTAAATATAAAAAGTATTGCAAAATGTCATTAAAATTTTGACATTTATTCTAATTTATCCTATAATTTGACATATTTAAATAAGAGAACAAAAATAAAAGGGTTTCTGATGAATAGTTTTATGAATATAGTAGAAGAGATAAAAAGTATAGTTTCTGATGATTTTAAACCAAAAAAAGTGTTTGATAAAGATGTGGCAGAAGTGCTTGGAATAAGTCAGATGAATTTTGCTACTATGAAAAAAAGGAATAAAATACCATTTACAGAGTTATTAGATTTTTGTGCTAAAAAGAGTATTAGTATCAACTGGTTACTCTATGGTCAATCTCCAGAATCTTTGGTAGAAGCTACAAACAAATTCTATATGGTGAAGTACTTTAATGATATTAGTGCGAGTGCTGGTGGTGGTAGTGATGTTGCATTTGAAGAGATAGAGGAGTTAGAGATTCCTGAACAGTTTGTTTTTATGCTTGGTGGAGAGCGTGAACTCAAAAATATTGAAGCAATAAATGTTTCAGGTGATTCAATGGAACCTACTTTTAGCTATAATGATATAGTATTTATAAACAGAAGTAAGACGGATCTTAATCGTGGTGGAATTTTTACTATTCGGACTGAGGCAGGACTTTTTATTAAACGAGTACAGACACGACTTGATGGAAAGATCGATATTATCAGTGACAACTCTGTCTATACAACACAAACACTTCAAGCAAATGAGATAGAAGTAGTAGGACGCGTTGTAAGTCGCTTTGGTGATGTTGACTAAAGAAAACAGTTAGATTAAAAGGAAAATAATTTGAAGTATCTATCTTTAGTAGCTATAGTATTACTTTTAAATTCCTGTACATCACAAGAAGTCTTAGTGGTTAAAAAAGAGCCAAAAATTGTTGAAGTTCCAGTTCTTCCAAAAGTGAATAAAAAAGAGTATGTAGAAGATTTGATAAAATACTCGCAAAATGTTGCTACTTACACTCAAAATATTGATGCAAAAAAACTTTTTTCCCAAGAAGCCTATGAAAAATCATACTTTAGTGTTTGGAACACTTCAGGTTTACGAACAAGTGTAGATGATGCAAAGTGGGCACATAAACGCTATAAAGCTGGTAATACCTACGGTGAAAACTTACAACTTCTTAAAAAAGATTTTTTTGATGCAGTTTTAGAGAATGCTAATTTTAAAGAGTATGGCTTACTCAATAAAAAAGCACTTACAATAAATACTGTAAATCTTCGAGCTATGCCTAGTGAAAAACCCGTTCTTTTAGATCCGAGTAAAGCAGGGGAGGGTTTTCCTTTTGATTATCTACAAAACTCTCTTATTGCTGCAAATAAACCACTTCTTATCTCTCACTACTCCAAAGATGGAAAGTGGGCTTTTGTAGAGTCTAGTTTTGCTTTTGGATGGGTGAAGAGTAGAAATATTGCTCTTATAAAAGATAAATATACTCAAGTTTGGCAAAGGGCAGAACAGGTTTTTGTTATAAAAGATGGAATCCCTATCTACTCTCAAGATGGATACTTTCTTTTTAAATCAAGAGTTGGTATGATGTTTCCTCTAATAGGGGAGGAAAAAGAGAGTTATACTGTCCTCACTATTGCAAAATATAAACATGAGAAGCCTCTGTATATAGAGTCAAAAATCTCTAAAGATACGCTGCATAAAGGCATATTAGAGTTTAATACTGAAAACATAAACACCATTATAAATGAAGTCTCTAAAACAAACTATGGTTGGGGTGGTATCTACGCGCAAAGAGATTGTTCCTCTACTTTAAGAGATTTTTATGCACCTTTTGGGCTTTGGTTACCTCGAAACTCTTATAAGCAGAGTCAAGTGGGAAAAGTTATCTCCCTTGATGGATTAAGTAAGGAAGAAAAAATCCATATAATCAAAGAAAAAGCACTTCCTTTTAGAACATTACTCTATAAGCAGGGGCATATTATGCTTTATGTAGGAGTAA
>JALSUU010000199.1 GCA_027071075.1 Sulfurimonas sp.
AGCGCTTAAAAGAAAAGGATACTTCACTTTATCTAGTTCAGATTGTGCCATATGTAACTTTTCTTTGGTCGCATGCACAATAATATCTCCTTTTTCTAGTCTCAAAAAAGTATGTACCAGTTTAGAAGCTGAAGCAGGGTTTGTCTTAAGTATGCCTCCCATATTTACAAGTGTATCCTTAACGATAGAACGATATTTTAGTGTATCGGTGAGTGATGCCATACGAAGAAGATTGTCCAACATCACAGACAGAGCAGAGGTATAGTATCTATCATCAAAATCTGCTTCTGCATTGAGCCCATCATCGCTCAAATACCATCGTTTCTCTTTATAAAATCTATCTATCACCTCATTTGTCAATGACAGTGCAAGCTTCAAATACTTCTCATTATAAGTACGTTCATATCCTACTATCAGCGCATCTATCAAAAAGGCATAATCTTCCAATAAAGCTTTTTGTGTAGGAGGCTTCCCTAAAAGTGTTTGATGAAAAAGTATGTCTTTTGGGTACATCAACTTTAACAGTGTTCCCAATCGCCTCTGTGCCAAAAAGACATACTGTTTATCTATTTTTGAAGCTTCAAAAAGTGCTTTTATCATCATCGCATTCCAAGCAGTATTTACTTTTTTATCGACAAAAGGGAAAATACGTTTGGCACTCACTTTTCGTAAATACCTCTTAAATTCTTCTAGCTTTATAGGTGCTTTTTCTCTTGTAATATGTGGCTGAGAGAACTCCCCATCTATATTGCCGTCTTCCTCTATTCCCATGTAACCTAACACATCCTCTATCTCTTGTGCTTTCCAGCCTTTTTCTTTAAGTGCACTTTTAAGTTGCATATAGTTATAGATAAAATAGCCTCCTTCTTCTCCATTAGAGTCTGCATCACTCGCACTCAGATATACACCCTCTTTCATATAGTGTTTCTCCATCTCTGCAATGCTCTCTTTTACTACTTTTTCATACAGCATATCTCCAGTCATCTCAACCATTTTCACATAAACAGCAATGAGCTCTGCATTGGTATAGAGCATCTTTTCAAAGTGGGGTATCTGCCATTCACTGTCAATGGTATATCTAAAAAATCCTCCATGCACTTGGTCATACAAACCACTTCGTGCCATTTTCCCCAGTGTCATTTCTGCCATCTTCCATGCTTTTTGCTTACCCGTTAATCTCACTATATCCAACAACAAATCCAACTTGGATGCTTCAGGGAACTTGGGATGTATAGCAAAGCCTCCATTATCTACATCATACTGTTTTTCTAAAGAGGAGACTACACTTGATACCAATGTATCATTTCTATCAAGTTGCAAACCATTTTGCTTCTTTTTCTTTTTGTGTTTTTCTATCGCTTTTTTTAGCCTAGCCGTATCTGCTTTTAATGCCACAAAGGAAGGCAAAAGAGATAGCAAACCCTTTGAACCATAGCCCTCTTCTTTAGGGATATACGTCCCCATAAAAAACACCTCTTTATCTGCTGTCATAAAAACACTCAGTGGCCATCCCCCACGTTTACCATAGACATCTCTATAGATTTGCTGATACTTTTTATCTATTTGAGGATACTGTTCTCTATCTACTTTGATGGAGATAAAATCATCATTGAGTAACTTCGCTACAGAGACATCTGTAAAACTCTCCTCTTCCATCACATGACACCAGTGACAGGTACTGTAGCCTATAGAGAGAAATATCAGTTTATGCTCCTTTTTAGCTTTTTCAAAAGCTTCTTTACCCCAAGGATACCAGTTGACAGGGTTGTGGGCATGTTGTTGTAAGTATGGGGAATGCTCTTTTATGAGGGAATTGGTGTAGTGTTGTTCTGCCCTCAACAGTATCGATAAAACTATCAAAAAAAATATTTTTTGCATCTCTGTCTCTTTAGTGT
>JALSUU010000200.1 GCA_027071075.1 Sulfurimonas sp.
TCAGCTTTTTAACCTGCGCAGGTGTTAAACGGTAGTGCATAATAAAATCTCCTGCATACCCGCCAATAATGGCAGCAACACTCACAACACCAAGTAAAACCCAATCCATATCTACAAATGAGAGATAAGTAGCAAATGCTCCTAGTGTTGAAAATGGAATCACAAAACTAATCGCATAGGCTGCTTTTTTTGCATCAAAGCCAAGTAGTATAAGCAGTGGCATGATAAGTGAACCTCCACCCACACCAATAGTCCCAGAGATAAGACCGACAACTGCACCTATGAGGTAGAGTATCCACGCCTTGTCATACACTACCTTGGTTTCTCTGTTACTAAAGAGAAGCAGTAGGGCACTGATAAGTAAAAATGCTACAAGTATCCACTCCACAAGCTCTTTTTGTATGTACTGACTCATCCATGCACCTATGGGTGTCGCTATCATGATAGAGATGATGAGAGGCAGAGCAAACCTTACATCTAAAACACCACGAAAAAAGTTCATAAATGAAGCTGTGATGGTTGATGCAGAGTTGATGAAAAGACCTACAGCTTTTGCGAGATTTATAGGCATATCCATCATTGAAAAGATGGGGACTAAGCCTATGGCAGAACCAACTCCACCCATAGAAAAGAGTGTAGAGAGTCCTAGTGTTAAAAAGAAGTATATGCCGTAGTGTAGGAGTTCTGGACTCATGTTATAGCTTTAAGCTTTTTGCCTTGCCACCTTTGAGATGATCCATTAATCCTAAAAGTCCACCGCTGAGGTACTTGACTTCAAAGCCCTGTGTAGCGAGCCACATTCTTGCCATATTTGATCTATCTGCCTTGGGACAAGCAACTATGATGAGTTTATCTTTTGGAAGTTCCTCTAAGCGTTCAGGAAGTTCTGGTGCGGGTATCTTCAGCCCAAAGTTTACTTGCCATACCTTTGTCTCCATCGGCATACGCACATCAACAAGTTCACATTTTCCTTCATTGTAGAGTTCTATAAAGGCATCAACTTCTATTCTCATATTTCCCATATTGCTAGGTACTACATCTTTTATAAAATTTTCCATCTTTTTATCCTTTAAGTTTTTCTAAATAATCTCTTGCTTTATCTCCACGGAGATAATCAACAACTTTGAGCATACCATCTGTTAAGTATCTCGCCTCAAACCCTTTGAGTTTTAAAAAGAGTCGTGCTATCTCCGCTCTGTCATAGTGAGGGCACATCGTTACAATCGTTTTGTTTTTATCTATCTCACCGAGTCTATCTGGAAGTTCATTGAGTGGGATATGGTCACCAAAACCTATATGCCACGCTGCATACTCCTCAGGAAAACGAATATCAATAATCTGCGCTTGACCTTTTGCATAGAGGTCAAACAACTCTGGCATCTGGATCTTCATATCTTTACGCTCTTGGTAGTCAAACTCTTTTAAGTATGTATCAAAATCTATCTCTTTCATTTTTTATTCCTTTTAAGCTATTTTTTCTTTATTGTCATCTCTATCAAACTCACACTGAAAAGTAGTGTGTTCCACATCAAAGGCATCATGGAGTTTTTTTTCTAAAGTATCTATAACTTGATTTGACTCAGAAAGCGTCACATCTTTGTTAAAATCAAGATGCGCTTCTAAGTGTATGTGGTTGTCATCAAGTTTCCAGATATGAATATGATGCACATTCGCTATCTCACTCTCCTCTTCTATACTTGCTATCACCTCTTCAATATTTACGCCCTCAGGTGTAAACTGCATCAGTATGGCACTACTCTCTTTAACAAGCCCAAAAGATGCCCAGATAAGATAGAGTGCAATAAGAGCTGAGATAACAGGGTCAATCCAAAAGAGATTGAAGTAATACATAAGCAGACCGCCACCGACAACAGCGACACTTGTCATAACAT
>JALSUU010000201.1 GCA_027071075.1 Sulfurimonas sp.
CAGCTAAATCTTTATATAAAATTGTATCTTCTTTTTTGTAGTAGTAGGGAGAGAATGGCTCTTGCGTTTGGGCTTGTGGTACAAAGGCAAGTGCCATTCCTAGAAATGATTTTTCTTGTAGTAGAGTTTGTGTCACTCTTCTTTTTATATTTTCTCTATTGAACCCATCTTCTAAGAAGTTTCCCTTTACTCTAAAAGAGCTCTCTTTTGTTTTAGATATTAAAGCATCTATATGATATTTACTATTTTTTTCAATGAGTTGTGCTTTTTGCATAGCACTAGAGAGTAGCTCATTTTTTAAAAAAAGGTAGTTAATTCCACCCGTAAGCGCTAAAATAAAAAGTGCAATTGTCGTGGCGATAAGGGCAAAACGAATCGATATACTACTCATATACTAACCCTTACACCATTAAAACCATTCTCATAGGAGTAATTAATCTCTTTGGCATATTTTTTTAACAAGTATATACCTAAACCACCTATCTCTCTCTCCTCTATGACTGCTTTTGTATTGGGATCTTGATGCTCTAAAAGATTAAAAGCTTTTGCATTATCTCTACATTCAAGTTTGCAGGACTCTTTATTATTAATCTCTATCATAATCTCTATATCTGGAGTTCTATTTTGAAAATCCCCATGACGCACTATATTTGTAAGTAACTCTTCACATATAAACATAATTTTATATTTAGTTTTTTCATCTAAAGAGTTGATGACCTGTTCGATCTCAAAGAGTGTCTCTTTGAGTCTGTCAAGTTGCATGTGAAATGTATGTCTCATTTATGCCAGCGCTTCCTCTTTAGTTTCAAAGGAATCTATAAAATGGTTGAAACCAGAGAGAAAAAATACATCATGCACCATTTCACTCATCCCAAATACTTTATAAGATACACTCTTCTTTAGAGCAGTTTTCGCACCAGCTAAGAGGACTTGTAAGCCAGAACTAGAGAGAAAAGTCACCTTTGATAAATCCAAAAGATAGGATGTTTTTTCTTGCTTCAGTAAGGCCTCAAGCGCTACTCCAAATTGTGGTGCATTCAGCGTGTCGAGTTTTCCACTTACTTCGATGATAAGCGTTTCATTCTCTTCATACGATTTTACTTCCATTTATTATCCTTTTTTTAAGTTTCTATTTGATTATTATCAAGAGAGTGTATATACTCTTTTAACTCTTTGGCTAAAGGTGTATAACTCTGAATAAGAGTATAATCAAATTTGATATTATTTATATATTGAAGTATTAAAGTATGCTCATGGTGGTAGTGAGGAAATATTCCTCCAAAGAAATAACCGATAGATTCTAGTTTATCTATTAAGTTTATTGATGCAAAATCTTCCAAATTTAGATAGAGGTATATAATATCTATTTTTGCAATAGAAAACTTTTTTGTTATATACTGCAGAGTCTCAAAACTATCATCTGCAGCCGTATGTAGAATCACTTCTGCTATATTTAAGGCGGGTATAATTGTATCACTTATATATGTTGAGTGCGCTGTTTTTTCTTTTTGCTCTAGGGTCTTTTGCATAACATCAATACCAATACCTTTATAGAGTTTTGTTATCATCTCTTGATGCTGTTGTGGCATAAAGAGTGCTACTTTTGAAGCACTTTTGAGTGGAATATAACTAATAATAGTCGACTCTCTTTGGCTTAATCTATCTGTAATATTTCTAAAAGAGAGTTCTGCTCCTGCGTAACCTACCAAAAGAGCAACATCACTAAAGCCATATTTTGTACAAATCTTTTGCGTAAACTCATGATTTGTCACTGAATGTGAAAAAACACCATGATAGAGGGACGATTTTGCATCACTCATGATTTCTGAGATGAGTTGACTCATAATCCCTTGACCACGCATTGCAGTATCACTTATAGCCATGCCCCACTCCGTGATTTTTGCATCTTCAAAAGGTTGCATTAAAGCGATATGACCGATAACTCTCTCATGCTGTGATAGAGCAACCTTTGAGATCAGAGAGCCTGAATCAAGAGCAGTTTTTAATCTGTCTGGATAATAGACTATATCATTGACATAAGAGTAGGCGTAACTTTTATAAAAGAGACGAGAGATACCTGTTACATCTGAAGCAAGAGGTGTGCGAATAAGTTTGAACTCTTCTTTCTCTTTATCAGAACTTTTACTCTCTAAAAAATCTTCAGATATTCTCTTTTGCGAGGAGTAGATTATCATCTCAACAGAGCGACCATCTTTTCCTTTGTTGATATATTTGTAGTGATCTAAAAGTTTATGAATGACAAATTCACTCAAAACGGTTATATCATCCCCATCATGTTTTGCGATGCTCTCAAAAGAGATTGCATCAACCAGTGTATCAAGGGTCTTTGGAACTTTTTTAAAGGGGTTCTTAGGTATACCATTATCAGAGATAATTAGCTTCATCCCTGATGCAATACGGATAATCTCAATCTCTATATCTTCAACATTTTCTTCTTCAAAATCAAATAAAATACTATTTTGTAAACTCTCTTCAAGACCGTAGCAAATCTTTTGTATCTCTTTTTCACTTAGACCAACAAGGGTAGAGATAGCCTTAAGATACTCTATGACAGGCTCTATGGAATCAAGATTATTTTTAATAATCACTTTACTTGTTTTATACATCTTAGAGCATTCTTTTATCTAAAATATGTTTTGTTTTCCCCGTTCTTGCATTACTCTCAAGAGACTCTGCACTACACCACTCTAAAGAGATAGGGTGTATGATATTGTTCTCTAAAAGCTCTTGAAACATAACTCTTTGGGTGTATAAATACTCTATTATTTGTTTAGAGAGTTCCTCTGCATCTTGTGGCATTGTGGCTGGAACAACCTTTATGGTAGCTCTATCTTTTTGCATCTCATGCTCTATCAGCAGTTGAAAATTTAAAATATGCACATCCTTATGAAAATGCTCCAATATATCTATAATATCTTGAATATAGAGCGTAGCAGGTCCAATTCTAGCACCCTCTTGGGAACGACCTAGTAGTTTAAACTTTCTGTTTTTTGTCCCCTCTCTCTCACACCACATGGCCATATCTCCAACAGGGTAGCGAATGAGTGGCATAAGCTTTCTGTTGAGGTTCGTCACTAAGAGTTTGCCTCCACGGTTTGCCTCTGTGATAACTGCACCACTATCTTCATCAATAATCTCCATAATAGTACTCTCATCAAAGACTCTATGTTCACCATTTGAACAGTTTTTTGCATCAAAATAGCCAAGCTCTCCACCATCCACTGAAGCGTATAAAATAGAGTGCACCTTTACATTTTCAAAGGCTTCTTTAATAGCTTCTAACTGATCCTCATAAAAAGACTCCCCACCAAAAAGTATGAGTTCTATGTTAAGGTGTATCTCTTGATGCTCTTGAAGATAGGCTACAATATTCATAATGGTGGTTGGAACACCTGCAATGACATTGATGTGTAACTTTTCAAGCATCTGCACTATAACTGAAATCTCTGTCTGCCCACCTATTGGATAACTTACACCAATATCTGCGCTTTTAATAAGGTCCGTGACATAGATAAATGAGGCATAAAGTTCTCCAGCATAAAAAAGATTAGCAACTCTATCTCCTTGTTTTACACCATTATGTCTAAAACCTCTTCCAGAGACCTCTGTGAAACTGTCCCACTCATGCGCGCTAAAATAGGAGTACTTCGGGTTACCTGAGGTGCCACCACTCTTAAAAACTATGCCACTCTTATGTGGTGCGGTTAAAACACCCGCTCCAAAGTTCTCATTTGCAATCCAAAACTTTTGTTGATCTACTATAGGATAAGCAGATATATCACTGCAGTTAAGGGCTACATCTTTGTAAAGCTCCGCATAAAAGGGAGAGTGTTTTCGTACAAAGTTTATATGATTTAAAAATCTTTCCATAATTATTTCCTATTATCAACTATATGTCGTACTTTCCCAGAGTGAGTGACAACTTCAAACTCACTCTCATCTATAAGAAGCGTACTGAATTCTAATCCTAAGGCATCCACACTCAAAGCGAGTTCATCATAGTTTTGTAGTAGATAAGCAGTGATTTTATTCACATCAATACCAATTCTAGCATCAATTTTTAATATCAATCGAGAGGATAAACCATCATTTTCAAGCACTATCTGCACTAATCCAGTATAAGAAAATGCCTCTTTCAAATACTCAGTAAAATGGTTAAAATGTAAAAATGGTCCACCCGCTTTAAATGCATCACTACTTCTGCCTTGAAGGGTAAATTTTGGATCTGCTCTGCCACACTTACAGCTTTTTGTATGGATAAAACCACTGTCTCCTACATCATAGCGTAAGATATTTTGACCCTTTCTCTTTTTGGAACTAAATACCAATCCTCCACTCACACCATTAGCAACTTTTTCATCTCTGTCGATGTCAATAACTTCTAACTCTTGAATAGTTGAGAGTAGGTGGTACTCATTTGATGCACAGGCATCACACTGATACCCTAAAGGTCCAGCATCATTACTCCCATAAGCAGCTGCTCTAACAACTTTAACACCAAACTCTCTTTTTAGGTACTCTATCTGCTCTGTAGCAAAATGGTCTCCTCCAAAAAAGAGTTTTTTTATAACCTTGTGTTTTTTAAAGAGTTCCTCATTTATTTCAAAGAGTTTCATAATAAGTGAAGGAACAGTGAGTAGAGTATTTATGTTTTTAGCGACCATAAGCTCACCTACTTCTTTTAAATCATCGACAAGACCCATAGGATACTGAGGTACTTTTAACTGCTCTAAAATTGTAAAAAAACTTAAAAAACCACCATACAAATGCCCTGCTGCAAACATATTCATTACCGAGTCTGTTTTAGGATCAAGTCCTGCTGCATAGAGACCATTAGCAGTAGCTTGCATCTGGGTATGATAATCTTCATAAGTAAAGTAGGAGTAGGTCGTTTTCCCTGAAGAACCACCACTTTTAAAAGTAAGGTCCCTATACTCAGAAGGAACTTCTAATCTCTGAAACTCTGTTTTATCCATAACTTTCACATCTGAGAGATCTCTTTTATATGCTGGTTCAAACTCTCTAAAGCTTGCAATACCACTGAGTTGATCATTGAGAAGCAGAGAAGTTTTTTTCATAAATGAGGGGAGGGCATAGACTCCATCATGCGGCTCTCCAATGTAGCCATTATGCATCTCTCCTGCGGCTCTTATTCTCAGACATCCCGCACCAAAAAGTTTTCTACTTAAGGTGATAACTCTCTCTTTTGGAGCTATAAGTGCAGCTGTTTGGAGATAGCTCTTCATAGGGTGTAGTATTGGTATTATCTCTGACTCTTCAAGAGGTCGAATAAGAATGGTTCTAAAAAGAGGTGATACACCTAATCCTTTTCGTTTATCTGCAATAACAGCGTAGCTAAAGTCTTTAGCTTGTAAAACATAGGTAAGTCCCAAAGCCTCTTCTGTTTTTGCAATACTTACTACCGTAGTTATTTCAGCTTGAGCAGCACTACTTGGTGTGGTTCTTTGCATCTTGGATGAGACATCATCTAAAATAGTTGCAAATCTATCTGTAAAACTTTTGAGAGTCTCAAAATCAGAAGTTTCTACAAAAACATCTTGCGGACTAGAGCAGGCATTTTGGTCCAAGAGGCAGATGTCCTCACAAACTTTTCGTATGGAGTCTCTATCTTCTAACTGCTCTTTTGCAAAGTAAGCAAAAGATATCTTATGACCCCAGGGAACAAAACGCACACCCTGTAGTGTCATAGACTCTACGCTTTTGATAGCCTCTTCACTTCCCCAAGCAGAGACAACATCAGCACTATCAATAATCTTTTGTAGCAATTCTCTCTCTTTGGAGGAGACCTCTACAATTATAATATATTTTTTAAGTATATGCTTTACATCAAATTTTAAAAGTGCTTCCATAAAGAGTTGAGGAAGCTGGTTTTGATTTGCAGAGGTTTTTAAGATATTTATATTACCACTTAGCAGACCCTCCATAACACACAAAACACCCACTGTAAATACATTTGTCGGAGCTATGTGAATAAGTGTACCAAGAGGCATCCATGATTCAAATTGACTCTCTTTCATAGATGCTCTTTGTATGCTAAAGGGATCACTACTCCCAAGTTCAGCGATGAGCTTTTTTTCTAAGTTCTCTTTTGAGATAAAAGAGATAATACTCTGCATCATCGCTTCTGCTTTTTCTCTTGAAGCAGATTGTGTTTTCATCGCTAGAGTTACAAATTTATTGTAAAGGTCACTATCTCTTAATAGTGCATCATGCATACTTTGAGAAACTTCCAAAAAGTACTCTAAAGGAAATGGTTCTCCTAAAACAGGATTGCTAAACTCTGCAATAGTATCGATATTTTTTACTAAGGTCGCATCAGATATCCACTGCCCTTGCCATAAATGTTTTGTATGCATCTTAGACTCCTCTCTTTTTGAGTAGTTCAGAAGCGGAGACTGCGCAACTCTTGTTCTGACTCACTCCTGCACGCCCTATAACTTCAAAGTAGGGTGTTTGTGCTCCACAAGAGCACTCTGAAGCTCTGTGTAAAACTCCAAGGTCACCCATCATCACACTAATAGCGGGAACAGAGGTGATGTAGGGAGTTACAAAGTTCATAAATCCAACTTTCCCATACTCTAGCACTTCAAGCGTTTTTACATCGCGTATAAAGAG
>JALSUU010000202.1 GCA_027071075.1 Sulfurimonas sp.
ATATCATTATAGCCGATTGGCATTTTATCATTTACTACTATATTCAAAGTGATATTATTTTCGATGTTTTTTAATTTTTCTAATTTGTTTATATCATCACTATTAATCGTCACTATATCAATATTATTTTGTTTGAATATATCTATATGCATTATAGCTCTACTTATGGCTTTTGTGTCATTATCTACCAAAATCACTTGATCTACTACAATAGCAAGTTGTTTCTCTTTTATATAATCCAAAATAAGGGACGAACCAACACCTTGATAGCATCCCCAATCAACTAAAGTGATAGTATTTGTATCTAGCTTATCTATAAATTGCTCCAATGCACTATAAACCAAAGCTTTATGCATTTTACCATTATTTGCTAAGTCTGCCTGCATTTCATCCGCTTGGTTATTCTTGACAAGGTTATTGCAATATCTTCGTATCTTTTCAAAGTTAGGGTTTTGAATATCTTGGATATCTTTTGCGTATCGGCTATTTTCTTCTTTTATAGGTTGTTGGTTTTTCTTTTGTGTAGTCTGCATTTTTACTTTAGATTTTTTTAGGCTAAATGTCTCAAAAGTAACATTATCAACTACAAAATCAACTGAACCATATGCAAGTTTCATTAAATATGGTAGTTTTATTGATGAACTACCTTTTTCTATAAGTTCTCTGGCAACCTTCTTCGCTTCATCTTCAGTTCTTATGTTTGCTTTGTAGTCACTGCTTAAATCAACTTTGTTTACTTGTTTAAACTCTTTTACAATCCAATCATAAACAATCTGTCGTAATTCATCTACTGTATAATCATCACTAAAATTATCTGATTCAGAAACAGAAGGCTGTTGAATTTCTTTTTTACCCTCTAAAACCTCTCTGGCTTCCTCTTCTAGCCTCTCTTTTTCTTCTTGAAGGTCTTTTTTCAGCTCATCAAAATAAGCATCCCAGTCATCAAGCTCTGAGAGAGTTGTGAATGTTTCATCTTGTTGTATCTCTTCTACCTCTGACTCCACTTCATGTAGTTTACTTTTAATCTCATCAATCTTCGCTTTGAGGATTTTTGCATCATCTATTGCATCGCTTGAGACTGTAAATCCTGTGCCATTTTCAAGGTTAGTAAGTATTTTTCTTACTTCGGTTAAATTTTGCTTTGCATAAGCATCATTGAGTGCTTGCATAATTTCATGTGCCTGCTCTTTATGCTCATCTGCCACAATATCTGGATGACAAAGTCTTGCGGCTTTTTTATAGAGTTTTTTTAGCTCTTTTTTATCCTCTACATTAAGAATGTCAATATCTTGTTGCTGCTCTTTTATCTCTTCATACTCTTGATGATACTCTTCATAAGCACCTTTAGCCTCTTTATACTCCTCTTCTACACTTTCATCATCAAGCTCATTTTCTATCTCTTTTAGTTGCTCTTCTTGTCGCTCCTGTTCCTCTTCTAAATCACGAAGACTCTCTTTAAGTTCCTCATGGAGTTTTGTGTACTCTTCATACTCTGTACTCTCTTCATCGATTTGTTCTAGCACTTCTTCAAGCTCTTCTGTGCTTTTTTTAAGCTCGTCTATTGTGTTTTGAGTCTCTTCGTAAGTTGCTTTGTGTTGTTGGTATTGTTCTTTTAGTTTTGCTTTTGCTATTGTTTTTTTATAAAGTATATCTTTTTTGAGTGCGAGTATCTCCTCTATAAGAGAACCAATCTTTAGAGTGTATTCTCTGTTAAACTCTTCTATGTTGTTTAAAATTTCAGTTTTTTCTTCAACAAGTTTTTGCAGTTTTGACTCTAAAAATTTTAGTTCAAGTTTCAGCCCTTGAACTTCTGGATCCACATAGTGTGTTACACCGCTGTATCTTTTAAGATACGCATCTATAGATGTTAAAGCACTA
>JALSUU010000203.1 GCA_027071075.1 Sulfurimonas sp.
TTATGCTTTTTTGATAAACTCTGTTTTAAGGTAAATTTTTGTTCCATTTACACGACCCTCTACATGGTCATCCATATCGTTTGGAAGTGCGATACGCGTTACCGTAGTTCCACGCTTAGCAGTAAAACCAGCACCTTTCACATCGAGGTCTTTTAAGATAACGATGCTATCACCAGCGTGAAGTTCTACGCCATTTGCATCACGAAAAGTTACTTTATTTGCTTCTGCATTTATCGCCTGCTCTGCAAGTGCTAACTCATCCTCTTCTAAGTACATCATCTCAACCATATCTTGACGACCGAGTTTGTTCCATAGAATATAGCTCATAATCTTTGCAGCTGGAGTCTCTGACCACATTGCATCATTTAAACAGTTAAAGTGTGTCTCATCCAACTCACCAGACTCTATTTGACCCTTACAGTTAGCACAAACATAAATGCTCTGATCTTCACTACCATCACTCACTGGTAACTCTAAAACACTTACATCTTCACTACTTCCACATAATTCACACAGTTCACTTCTAGCCATTTTTTATTTCCTTGATTTGATTTTTGAAATTATACTACTTTTCATCATCTTTATCGAATTTTATATCTTTATCTGCCGTTTTTTTATCATTTATAACTTTATTAAAAGCTTTATCCGCTTTTTTCTCATCATAGTCTTGACACTCTTCAGGCATAACTGCATTTGGATCACTTGCTATCTTTTCACACATTGCTGCATTAAAAGTAAAATATGAACAACCATTCATAAGGAGTAGTGTACTCCCCACAAGGAGGGTTTTTTGTATAATTTTCATCTTATTTCTTCTTTATAATTAGGTCAAGATATTTTTGAGGTGTTACTTGCATCATCGCTTGAGCCAGCCATCGTATCTGAAAAAATGCCGCTCCACTATCACGCAGTGTAAAGTAGTTTTTGAGACTTCTAAGATTGAAAGTAACCACCATATCTACCTTGACATTATCTGTGATAATGTGCTTAAATGCATCACCCACATTACGCTTTTTCTTTCCAGCTTGAAGTGCCTCGTAGAGTTTTTGTGCATCACCTCCAAACTCTGTGATAAAAGGAATAGAACTCTTTGCAACAGCTATAGAGTGAAAATCTTCTACTTTTTTTGCTTGAAAATCAAGCTTATCATACATCGCCCCTATCTCAACTCTATTGTAATCTACATCAGCGGTCACAAACATATCAAACTCTAAAACTTTCTCTATGAAAAAGTCTCTATCACCACCCTGTTTTGCCGCAACAAAAGCATTGATGATGCCACTCATGGTATAACGCGTACTCCGAACACTTATAGCCTGAATACGGTGCCTAGCATGCTCTTGAAGCACCCCACGAGAAGTACCACGAATGAGAAAACTAAGGTTTGCATGTTCTAAGATAGAGTGATGAAAGTAAGTCCATGCTAAATCATCTAAAAGTGAAGAGTCTTCGATGCCGTTAAGAGCATCAATCATTGAAGCATCAGGAAGCGTATGTTCTAACTCTTGTATAACTTGGTTCTCACTGTTAGAAAAAGAGTCATAACAAGTCCGTGCAGCACTCTCTGCAACCCCTATACCTGTATCTTGAAGTAGCACTACTTCAGGCTTGTTATACTTTATACCGTACATATCTTCCATAACACTTCCTACTCTTTTTTATCTAAGATTGTTCTTGCACAATCTAATATAATCCCTAAACGCTGGGTAATAACATCTTCAACTATATAAAGATCAACACCTTCATAATCATGTGCTATGAAGTTTCTTAACTCATAACTCCCTTTAATATCCACTTTATCAAAATAAGAGAGTAGTTCAAGTTCACCATTGTGTAAAAGTTTATCAAACTGTTCCGCGATGGATGTTAAATGCATCAAAATAGAAGCTCTTGAGTTTTGTTCATCTTCAAGTGCCTCTATAACAGAATTTTTCTCTTTGACTATAGCCTCAATAAAAGCTATCTTTTTCTCTATAACCCGCACTCTATCTAAAGCTTTTTCACTAAACATAGATGATATCTTTCATAATTGTATTTTTCATAGAGGAGTTACTATCGAGATCAAACACATCGCTATTTTTATGAAACTTTTCTCGTAGGAGTTGTTTGAGATCTGCAACTAAGTCAAAGTACTCATACGCAGATCTTGTTTGTAAATAGTTTTTCTCTTTCTTAATTGCAATATCAATATCACTGTAGATACCTGCCTCATCTCGTGCATAGCTCCCAAAAAGAGCTATATGAGAGATACCTGCATCTATTAGTTGTTTTTTTATCTCTGTTAAAAAAATGATAATCTCTCTTTTAGTCGCTCTCATTGTCATTAATCCAATTTCATTTGTCTTAAATTATAACATAAATTAAGCCAACGCTCACAATCTATCGAGATATACTAAAACCTATCCCTATCTTATTTATTTTATGATTATAATCAATAAGCGATTCCCCATACCCACTAAAACCTTTTATATATAAAAAAAGATTTTTATCATTTGTGACAGGATACGAATAGTTTATCTCAGTCGCCCTATACTTACTAAAACTATTTCTAAAAAGTAACTTTATTAGGTGCTCTTTATAGGGTAAGATAAACTGTACTTGTCCATAGCCAAGATACTGCATCAAGTCCTTATTGTATTTCAGTGAATCAAGTGAATCAGTCCAAATCTTTAACTCAGTAAAAAGAAATCCTGTTTGTACATAAAATGTCCCAATTATAGAGTTCCACGATCGCTCTTGCTCCCCACCTCTTCCATTTGATTGATGCTCAAAACTAAAACGAACTGCCTTTAAGTAATCAAACTTATGGATATGTCCAACAGGTATGGTTACAAACATTGCAGGATTGTAGTTTGTTTCACGAAAAAAAGCAGATGGAGCATAGAGTTGCCAAAAAGATTTTTGTGTGTAAGCAAAAGTATATACCTCACTCAGTCCAAGAAGATTAGCATAAAAATCATACCGTATACTAAACTGAAACTCCATCTCTAGGTTTTTAGAATCATGCTCATAGGTTGGAGGATATTCACCCTCAAATCGATAACTTGCAGGTAAAAAATAGTTTGCATGATACGCTTTTATACTATAAAGAGACTCTGCATATTGCTTAATTGTCGCTTGGGTTTGTGCATCTAAAGGTTTTTGAATACTAGAAAAAAGTTTGCGTGTCTCTTTGTCTATATCACGACTTGGGTCAGGCTTGCTTTGATAATAGTACCCTTTCGATGCTTTTTTATACCACTTTTGAGAAATCTCTAAATCTTTCTCACACCCCTCACCATGCTCATACATATAGCCTAAAATATAAGCTGCATCATAATCATTCTCTTCTAGTGCAAGTTTTTCAAAAAGAGGCAGAGCCGTTTTAAAATCATTCTCTTTGTAAAGTTCATAAGCCCCTTCAAACTCTGTGTTAGCATAAAGAGTTATGACAAAAAGGAGTATAAAGAGGAGATATTTCATTTCGTTTGCACACCATCCAAAATAGGTACAAAATCACAATCTTCTAACTCCTCTTCTTTGATTCTACTCCCATCTTTTATAAAGCGGGTAATAACTTGTCTCTCACCCTTTTGCAGTGGCGCTATCAGTATGCCATCATCAGCAAGTTGTTCAAAGAGTGTTTGGGGTATCTCTTTAGCAGTTGCAGAAAAAAGGATGCGGTCATAGGGTGCATATGTTTTCCAGCCATTTTGTCCATCATCCGTTCGGGTATGAATGTTTTGAATCCCCAAATCACGAAATCTTTTTTTCGCCTCAAGTATCAAAGGCTCGATGCGTTCTATAGTAAAAACACCACGAAAAAGTTTGGAAAGAACAGCTGCTTGATAACCACTTCCACACCCTACTTCTAAAACTCTATCTGCCCCACGAGGAAAAAGATATTCTGTCATTTTAGCAACTGTTAAAGGAGAGCTTATGTACTGCGCTGCACCTATTGGTAGGGCATCAAGTTTATAGGCGCTATGTTTAAAACCTGTTGAGACAAAAGCCTCTCTATTTGTTGTAGCTATCGCCTCTTTTACCTCTAAGGAGAGTGGAAATACCTTCTCTATCTCATCTGCCATGCGTGCTGTTTTTGTTGCTGTTATTCTGTCCAAATTATTCTCTACCTATCTATATATTTTTATATCTCTAACTAATAGCTAGTCTATTACTTCAGTTTTATAACTAACCAGTATTTGTTTAACTGATTGAATCCCATCTCTTTATAGTGACATATCAATGTATCAGACTGTGCATCAGGATAAAGTGCTAAATACCTTAGCCCTATTGTTTGTTTTATTTTTTCAGCAGTATCAATAGCAAAGGACAATAAATACTTTGAAATAGTAGCGTTTAGTTGTTCTAATTTTCTTTTTCGATATTTAAAATCTACAAATAAATAATCCACTTGAATAACAGGCATCTCATCTATACTTGAAGCAGAAAGCGCTATAAGTCCTACAAATTTATTATCTTTTTTTAACAAATACAATATAGTTTTATTTTTTTGAGTAAGCTTTATTATCTCTTCGAGTAAACCTCTTTCTCGTGTTGCTCTGTTTAAATCAGTATGAAAATTTAAAGTTTGGAGAAGTTTAATTTTGTAAGAAAGTATATTTTTGCTATCAAGTTTAAGAAGAACAATACTACTATCCATAAACTACATTAAACTCTGTTTGCAGTGCCAAATTAATAAGTTTCTCATTAACTTTCATCTCTTCTAAAGTCTTTCTTTCATCTTGAGTTAACTTTTTCGGTGGTGTCACAATTTGAACTTTACCACTTTTATCTATATGTAATGCCATAATGGACTCCTTCTTCATTTATTGTATTATAGCATATTCATAAAATAGCTATGATTTATTCTCTACCTAAGTCTATATATTTTCTCATTAAAGTGATTTTCTTTTTCTCATACTCTAACTCTAAGCAAGGGGTATTCCCATTAAAAGTGACTTCACCTTGTGGTGTTATGATGGCACTTAAAGCTGTGCACTCATCATTTTTTGCATCACTAGCTACGACATAACATTGATTCATGATTGCTAGGGTTTGAGTAAGGGCTTTGAAGTGTTCTGCACGAGGTTTTCCCCACCAAGAGGGAGTTACTATCACATCAGCACCCTCTGCTTTTTTCCATAGCTCTTTAAAACGAAGCTCAAAACAGATAAAAATCGCCATTTTGATGCCATCTACTTCAAAAATTTCAAACTCTGCATCGAAACCCTCAGACATATACTTATGCTCTCCACCAAGGCGAAAGAGTCTTGCTTTAGCTCGTGAGTAAACAAGTTCGCCATTATGAAAAACTTTAGCTACATTAAAAACTTCACCCTCTCTTTTTTCTAACATTGTTAAGATAATGGTTTTGTCTATTGAGGCTTTTAAAAGAGCGCTATTTGCATCATGAGCAAAGGCAAGAGCTTTCTCAAGGTTATCATAATCAAAGCCTGTTAAACAGACCTCGTGCGCGACAACAATAGAGTTTTTTTGAGTACCTTTAACAAGGGAAAGAAGTGTTTTTAAATTCTCTTCATAGTTTGAAGTTGTAGTGAAGAGAAGGGAGCAGAGTCTATGCTCGCTCTCTTTAGAAGTCATCATCAAAAGTTAAACTTCCCTTTGAGTAGTTTGTTACAGTTCCCTCAAAGAAGTTTGTTTTTTGGTCATTAAATTTTGCAAAATCATCTACCCACTTGATAGGGTTTTCAACATTATAGAGTTTATCAAAACCAACAGAAGTGAGTCTTTCATCAGCAAGATATTGAATATACTGCCCAACTATTTCATCTGTTAGTCCAAGAATTTGCCCTTGAGTGATATATTGTCCCCACTCAGTCTCTAGTTTTACAGCCTCTTTAAACATCTCAATTACTTCAGCTCTTAACTCAGCTGTAAAAAGATCAGGTCTCTCTTTTCTCAAAGTATTGATAAGGTTTTGAAAAAGTACTAAGTGTGTTACCTCATCACGCTGAATAAAACGAATCATCTGCGCACTCCCTAACATCTTCCCCGAACGAGCAAGAGTATAAATATAAGCAAACCCACTATAAAAATAGATACCCTCTAAGATTTGGTTTGCAAAACAAGCCTTCACAAAATTTGTCTCTGAAGGATTTTTTGCTAACTCAAGATAAACTTTTGCTATAGCATCGTTTTTATGTTTGAGCATCATATCTCTACGCCAAAGTTCATAAATCTCTTCAGAATTTGTCGAGATACTATCAACCATAACTGCGTATGATTGTGAGTGAAGTGCCTCTTCAAAAGATTGTCTTACTAAGATAAGATTTACCTCAGGAGAAGTCACATAAGGGTTTACATTGTCTATGATATTGTTTGTTTGAAGAGAGTCCATAAAAATCAACTGAGAGAGTGCTTTATCATACGCCTTTTTCTCTGTCTCTGTAAGATTTTTATAGTCATTTACATCACGAGTCATATCCACTTCTTTTGGAAACCAAGTGTTGTTAAGCATCATCTCCCAAAGGTTGTATGCCCACTGATACTTGATGTTGTTCAGCTCAAAAATACCCGTCGGATTACCACCAAAGATCTTTCTATCGTTCACATCTTCTGTAGAATCGGGATTATATATCTTTTTTCTATTCATTTTTGAGCTCCATCTTGTAATTAAGTTTGTGATTATATCAAATTTTTAGACCATTAAGATAAAATACTCTATGACAAAGACAAAACTCAAACCATTTCAGCCTGCATTTGGCTTGAACAACCACCACCTGCAAACTATCTACTCCTCTCTATTTAGAAAAGCACAAAATATTCATTATGAAATTAAAAAGTTTTTTTTATCTGATGGTGATTTTGTGGAGTGCTATTGGCACAAGAGTAACAAACAGACAACTAACACACCTCTTTGTGTTATCTTTCATGGACTCGCTGGCTCTTATGAGTCTCCTTACATAGAGGGAGTAGTTCAAGAACTTGATGATAATGGCTTCGATGCAGTGGTAATGCACTTTCGTGGGTGCGCTAAAGAAGAGAACTTACTTCCTCGCTCTTATCATAGTGGAGAGACAGGAGATGCTTTAGAGTTTCTTACACATCTCAAAAAGCAAAATCCTCAGAGAGAACTCTACACAGTAGGCTACTCCCTTGGAGCAAATATGATGCTCAAACTTCTAGGAGAACTCAAAGAGAACACCCTTATAGAAAAAGCCGTTGGTGTCTCTCCCCCGATGCAACTCAAATCCTCTGCAGATAGTATTAACAAAGGTTTTTCAAGATACTACCAACATAGACTCATGAAACTTCTCAATGCCTCTTTAGAGAAAAAATTTCTCAAGCATGATATGAGTAAGCTCATAAAAATAAAAAAAGAGGAAGTACAAAACCTTACAACATTTTGGGAGTTTGATGATGCATATACCGCTCCCGTTCATGGCTTCTCATCTGCTGAGGATTATTATGATAAATGTAGTTCAAAACAGTATCTAAAGTTTATACAAACACCCACACTCATTATTCACTCTAAAGATGATCCCTTTATGAGTCAAGAGGTCATTCCAACAAAAGCAGAACTCTCTGCTACAACTACTTTAGAACTTTACGATAGAGGTGGGCATGTTGGTTTTATTGCAGGAAGTTTTCTCAAGCCTGTGTATTGGCTTGAGAAGCGAATTGTAGAGTACTTAAAAGCTTAAACTTTTATCTTATATCCAACACCAAAAATATTTTTGATAGTATCTTTTGGAAGTTTTTTTCTAAGAGATTTAATAAGTGTTTTAAGTGCACTACCTTTATCAGTTTCTGCATCGTACCAAAGTTCAACTATAATATCTTCGACACTAAAGATTCTATTGGTGTTAGAAAAAAGTAGTATTAACAACTCTATCTCTTTTCTTCTCAGTGCTACTTCTTCATCTTTACAAAATAGTTGCTCATTTTCATTATCCCAATAGAATCCATCTTTTAATGTAATGATTTTATTTGCTACTATCTTATAGTTTAGAAGCTCTTCTTCTGCAAGCGCTATAGCCTCTCGTAAATCACTACGAGATACAGGCTTGATAAGGTACTTTGTTAACTTTAAATCAGTTGCATTCAAAAGAGTCTCTACATCTGAATTTGCTGTTAGCATAATCGCTTTTGTAGCATGGTCACTCTCTCTAATCTCTCTTAAAAAATCAATTCCACTTTTTTTAGGGAGATTTATATCTATGATGAGAATAGCTGGTTTTTTACTCTTGTATATATTGAGTGCCTCTTCTGCATCTCCTGCTTCATACACATTTTGAAAAAAACGCTTTAGATACTCAACATAGTTACGCCTTACTTCACTCTCATCTTCTAAGTATAAAAGATCATAATAACTCTCTTTTTGAAACACTATTTTTTCTCCACGGGTAAGCGTATAGAGAACTCTGAGCCATCCTCTATATTTTTAACATTCAACAAGCCAAAGTGGCGTTCTTCTATAATTTTTCTTGCCATATTTAATCCTATTCCACTCCCTTGTGAATGGTGTTTTGTTGTGTAATAAGGCTCAAACATTTTTTCCATCACACTCTTTGTTATTCCACCAGCATTGTCTGCTATCTTGATAATGTAGTAACCCTCATCTTGAAAAAGTGAAATCCCAATTCTTGCTTCAAAAGTATTTCTATCAAGAAGTGCATCTTTTGCATTATTTATAAGTACAATAATAATTTGCTCTAACTGTTTATCATAACAAAAGCACTCATAATCTACATCAATATCTGTACTAATTTTTATGCTATTGTCCTCTAAAATTGTTTCTAGGGTGACTATTGCATTTTGTATAACTGTAGCTAGTTTTACTTCCACTTTTTTTGCACTATTAGCAAAATGATTCTTGAAATCATCAATAGTATTTGACATATATTTTGTCAACGATTCTATCTCTTGCAGTCTCTCTTCAAGCTCTGGCTCTTGAATGTTTTTCTCATACAGTATTTTGTCTATAACACTCACCGCTGAGTTGATTTGAGAGAGTGGTTGACGCCATTGATGAGCAATATTTTCCATAGTCTCTTTTATGTAGAGTAGTTTTTCATCTTTTTGCATCTAATGGTACCCTTTCTTTCCAATTATCAGATATTATAACAAAAAAAATTTTAGTTTTACTAAATTATAATATTTATAATGTATAATAATCTTCTATTATTTATCAAGAGGGAAGAAAATGAGTAAAGATAAAACAAACAAACAAGAAAATGATATAGGACAATTAGGAAATGTTGACCAGATAAGAGAGATTCTTTTTGGTTCTCAATCTCGTGAGCTTAAAGAAAGATTTGACAAGCTAGAGAGCTCAATCCAATCTATCCATGAAGAGATGCGTAAAAAGATGGAGCAGACTCAAAGTGATTTTAACTCAAGAATCGAAAGTGAAGTTGAAGCTATGGGTAGAAAAATCAAAAACATAACGACTCAGCAACAAGATGAGTTTGCAGATGTAAGGGATGCTTCACTTAAACAGGAGAAACGCATACAAAATGCTCTTGATATCGTAGAAGAAGAGTTAAATGCTAAACGAGAACAGCTTCAAAAACAGCAGTCTCAAAACACTATAGCACTTCGTTCTCAAATGGATACGCTCAAAGATGAACTTCTAGGTGCACTTGACACAAAAATATCTGAACTTGGACTCAATAAGCTCTCTCGTGATGATGCAGCAGATATTATGATGGAAGCGGCAATGGCTATGAAAGGGACACAGATTAACCAACAACTTTCAATGACAACTATAGAAAAGTCATAATGTAAACCTATATGAGCAGCAAACAAGAAGAAAATGCCTTAGAAGAGGCTCTCTCTCCCATAGTTAATCGACTCATCGATAAAAACTATGAGACATCACAAGATAAAATCGCTACGCAGATAGCACCACTTATTGGTGGTGCTATTCGTGAGCAGATTAAATCACAAAAAGATGATGTTGTGGATGCTCTATACCCTGTTTTGGGAAATATGATAAGCCGTTATGTTACAAAAATGCTTGAAGATATGCTCAATAAAATCAATGCGCAGATACAAGATGGATTATCGACAAAATCTATAAAACGCAAAATCAAAGCAAAACTTCAAGGTGTGAGCGAAAGTGAACTCCTCTTAAACGAAAACGCCACTGCAAATATACAATCACTTCTACTCATTCACAAAGAGACGGGTATCATTCTTGCACATGCGGAAAACCCCACTTCTCCTGTTAGCGAACCTGAGATGTTAGCATCAATGATGACAGCAATTAGAAGTTTTGTAAATGACTGGATTGAGCAAAACGAGAGCAATCAAGAGTTAGGTGAGATAGAGTATGGTGGAAATAAAATCATCATCGAAGCGAGTGGGTATAGCTACTTAGCCGTTATTGTAAATGGGAGTACCCATAGAGATACTTACGATAAAATCCGTCAAACTCTTGAAAATATTGTCCTCAAGCATGGGGATTCTATCCGAAAGTTTAATGGAGATCTTGCTGAGTTTGCAAATATTGAGATATATAAGGAACTTTTAACTCTTTTAGACTCTAACACAAATGAAGAAGAGATAGAGGAGAAAAAAAGTATTCATCCTCTTCTGTTTTTAATACCATCTGTTTTACTCCTTTGGGGTACTTATAGTTACTACAAATCTTCTATAGATGAAACAGTTACTCAAAGTGTCTTAAAAAAGTTTTATAAAACACCACAACTTACATCCTATAAGCTTGGCGTCTCTACAGAAGATGGTCTTGTAACACTTCAAGGTAGTGTTCCATTTAAGTACCATAAAGAGCTTGCGCAAAAGTTGACACAAAAGATAGATGGCGTTTTAAAAGTAGATAATGAACTTATTGTTGTAAATGCACTTCAAGACCCTATGCAGATAAGCTCAAATATCGCTTATCTTCTCAAAGGTCTTAACACACAAGAGGGCATAAACCTTACTTATACTTATGACTACACTCTCTTAAAAGTAGAAGGTTGGGTATACAATAAAACTCTTTTCAAAAGAGTCAAAGATGAAATACAAAAAATCCCAAACATCTCAAACATAAAATATGAGATAGAGATAAAACCTCCTCATTTAGAAACAAAAATCTACTTTGATAGAGCAAGTGCAAAACTAACGCCACTCTCTTGCTCTAAACTCATAGAAGCTTCAAGAGTTATAAAAAAATCAGATGAGGAGTATACTCTTGAAGTTATATCTTATAGCGATCAAATAGGTATACCTGCTAAAAATTTTATACTCTCGAAGAAAAGAGTTACGAACACTATACAATTTTTACAAGAGATTACTCATCTCAAAAATAAATTTGTATCACTTATAAAAGATAAACCACCTGAGGGTGTAGATGCAAAAAGAGAACCAGATAAAGCACGATGCATAATCATTAAATATACAAAAGGAGAGAGTAATGCTAGCCTATAAAATAGTAATGGTCGGTGACTTTGGTGTTGGAAAAACATCACTCGTCAAACGATTTGTCGATAACAGTTTTAGTGATGAGTATCTCAGTACCATAGGAGTAAGTATCTCCAAAAAAAATCTTAATAACTCAACACTCATGCTTTGGGATATAGAGGGGCATACGGAGTTTAAACCTATATTTAAACAGTATCTTCTTGGTGCAAAAGGCTTTATTATAGTTGCAGATGTAACAAGAAAAGATACTATAGATAATATTGTTAAACATATAGAACTTTGCCATGGGGTTGTCAAAGATGCCCCTATTTGTATAGCTCTAAACAAAAGCGACATACAACATACTCTAACACAAGAGGAACTTAATAATATCAAAGACATCTCTCCTTCAATCATCAATGTCCTCAAGACATCTGCAAAAAATGGAGATGCTGTTTTAGATATATTTGGCTCACTTGATGATTTTATAGTGCAAAGTTTGACTCGCTCATGATAAGTACCATTGCCAAACTTGTCTGTACGAAAAATAGAGTCTCTTACATCGTTTTTGACAAATTTTATAAAATTGTCACCTTTAATAATCTTGTAACTACCATAGCAGATGACCCATCTCAGGTGGAAGTATCTTCTGATATTCGCGATATCATGTATGAGTTTGTAGGACTAGAAGAGAGAATGGCTCAACTCTTTTCTAGTGTAGAAGAAGACTCTACTATTCATATCCCTATGCTTTTAAAAAATGATCACTATTATGATTTAGATATAGAAGTCTTTACTCCTGAGGATGGTGAAACACTTTTCATAGCATATATCACTCAAAAAACAAAGGAGTCCCTGCGTTACATAAATATGATTCAGGAGATAAACAAACGCACACTGATATATGAGAGCGAAGACCATAAAGAGCAAGAACATCAATATGAGTTAATTAACCAAAGACTTCTCAATTTTAATGTTGATTTAGATGGTCGCATTACCCTTATAAATAGTGCTTTTAGTCACTTTTTTAATCTCTCTCAAGATGAGATTATAGGAGAACATTTTTCTCATTTTTTTAAGGCAAGAGACTTAACCCTAGATGGAAACACAAGTATTATCTTCAATGCTACAAACCAGATGAATGAGCTTATCTCTTTTTATGCTAATATCATTCCTGTAACAAAAGATTCTAATGTTTATGAAAATATCATTATTTGTCAAGATATTACCTTTCTCAAAAAGATTGAAAAAGAACTAGAACACGCTTCCATGCACGATAGTCTTACAGGCTTACCAAACCGTACACTACTTTTGAAAAAAATTGATGAAACAGTTGAAAAATCTAAAGAGAGTGGTGAATCTTTTGCTCTATGCTCCATTGATCTTGATAAATTTAAAGCTATCAATGATACCTATGGACACCATGCAGGAGATATGCTTTTAAAACATGTAGCAAAATTATTTCCTTATGTAATTCGCAAGAATGATACAGTCGCTAGAGTTGGTGGGGATGAATTTATTATACTCTTTGATAACATTAAAGAGCAGAGTGAGATTGAAAAAAAGATTGCTTCAATTAAAAAAATTGTCACCAATATGCCACTCAACTATACAGAAAATGACACTATATTTTTTAATTTAAGCATCGGGGTAAGTTACTATCCAGAAGATACAAAAGATATCCAAGAGCTATTTAAAATCGCAGATAAAGCGATGCACAAAGATAAAAAAGAGTGAAGGAGTAATCTTTTCCTTCAACCGTAGTTACTTTGGATTTACTTATACACTTTTCTTTTGAATTGATTTATAAAATGCAGATATTATATCCTCTTTTTGAAATGGTTTACCAATATAAATATCAAACTTTTCATTATCATGTTTTTTATATAAATCTCCCGAAATAGAGACAGTAAAAATTTTCTCAACATTTTTTCTTTTTGCATATTCAAGATATGCTTGTAGCATTTCAGCACCTGACATTATTGGCATATTTGTATCGGAGTATACAAGAGAATAAGGTTGATTAGTCTTTATAGAGTTTTCTAAAAATTCAAGTCCATCCTTTCCATTATAAGCTACATCAACATCACATAGTTCATCTTCAAGCATCACTTTAATCAGCTGAATACTTACCTTATCATCATCAACTACTAAGACTTTTGGTATTTTTTTTTCATCTATAAAAGCATATAAATTTTCAGCAAAATACTCATATTGGGAGATAAGAGCTGCTCCATCTAAGTTCTGTTTTGTAAGATTTAAGAAGTTTTCTTCAACGACTAACATCTTCAGTTGGTTTCTTTTTACATACTCAAATATCTCAAGGCTTAACATATCTTCAAAAACTATAATATGAGTAACACTAGAAGGAACCTTCTTTAAAGAGAAAGATGTTACTCGCTTCTCTACACCCATGTTTATTAAATATTTAGAAATATGATTAGCAACTTGATTATTATTTTCTTGCATTAAAATTGCTATTTCTATCTCTTTGTTATCTATTGGTGTAAATTTTAACTCTGCATCTTTCACCTCTATAGGTAACTCAAAGTAAAATATACTTCCCTTATCAAGTTCACTATCCACATCAAGTTTGCCACCCATCTCTTTGACATAACTAGCACAAATAGCTAAACCTAATCCTGTTCCACCATACTGTAAGTTAGTATTATCTTCAGCTTGTTTAAATGCCTCAAAAATTTCCTCTTGCCTTGCTTTTGCTATTCCTATACCACTATCTTTAACAGCAATATAAATCTTTTTATCTTGCTGTTTATATCTTACAAAAAACTCTATTGTTTCATTGTTCCCCGTAAATTTATTGGCATTACCAATAAGATTCATAATAACTCGTTTGAGTTTAATGCTCTCTATCTCTATCTCTTTAGGAAATAAAGGATCTATGTAAATATTGTAACTTATCTGTTTTTGAAACATAGTTGCAGAAAATATATTAGCGATATCAGCAAAAAATTTAAAAGGAGAGACTAACTCCTTTTTAGACTTTGAGACTTCTCTTCGGGTAGATACACCATCTAAAATCGAAGTTATTAAGTCACTTATAAGTTGAGCACTCTCTTTTGCATGGCTAAGATACTGTTTAAGTCTTTTATCTTCTATCTGCTCCTCTAAAACATCTAAAAAACCAAATAAGCCATTTGAGGGTGTTCTTATATCATGTACTATATTTGCTACAAAATCAAGTACCTCTTGGGATGTTTGTACTTTTTCTCTCTGCTCTTCAATCTGCTCTAACTGTTTAATACTCTCTGAAGCTCCTGAATTTCTTCGAGAAAAATTCTCTCTATTTGCGTTGTTTTTTCTTCTATCTTCAAAAGAATAGTTTTTAATTTTCTCAACTGCATTAATTATAAATGGAGTCGTTGAATGTAAAAGTTCCATATCATTTCTATCAAACTTTTTCTTTTGTGCAACGGAGGAGTATGCTGTAACAATACCTAAAAAAACTCCCTCATTAATAAGAGGAATCATAATTTTAGATTTTATTCTAATGTTATCTGGATTATCAATTTCAGAAACATAATTTTTTTCACTTGCTAAATAGTTAGTTACGATACTTTTTTTTGTAGCAAAACAGCTATAAAGAACTCCTTTTTTTGTTTCAACAGAGATTTCTCTTGGTGTTTTATCTCCTCTCTCTCGATATAACACTGCTTTAGTAGAATCATAAACCCATAATGATGAGTACTCAGAAGCTGTTATTTTTTTTACTAAATTTTCAACAATATTATTTATTTCACACTTCGTTGAACTATTATCTAGCTCTTTCATTACACTGATAAGATGTTCTTTAGCATAAGTAGTTGTAATCAAATTGTTATTCATGTGAGAATGTTAACATAAGAAAGTGTGCTAATAGTGATATAAAAAAAGGAATAAGCTTAATAGCTTCATCAGCACTCCTCTCCAAAGCCTTATCTGAACTTTCAAGATAGCTTACAGAGTCACCGTACACTGCTTCATTATTCAATATCTAATATATACCGAATATTTCTACCACTGCTCCCTTCTATCTGCTTAATACACCCAAACTTTACAAGCTGAGAGATATCTCTTACAGCAGTTGCCTTACTTACTTTAGTAAGAGAGATATATTTCTTAGTACTTACCCCTCCCTCAAAATTTTCACTCCCCATATCCAAAATTTTATTTATCACTTTTATCTGTCGCTCATTGAGTGCATACTCTCTATACTTATCCAAAAACTTTGTTTTTTGTACGAGATACTCTATACTTTTTAAACCACTTTGCATTGCACTTTTTAAAGTGATAAGATGCCACTCTATCCAATGGGTGATACTGAACTCTCTATTTTTAAAAAGGTTTGTTGTTTGATCTAAAATATCATAATAGCTTTTTCTATCCTTATTGATAGCAGTGGAGATAGAGTAGAGTTTAAACTGTGTAAAAGTTGTTCCAAGAGATAGAATATAGTCTGTAATAGCTCGTGCAACTCTTCCGTTTCCATCTTCATATGGGTGGATGATAACAAACCACAAATGAGCAATTGCACTTTTTATATAGATATTTTCACTACTACTCTCGCAGTATGCCAAAAGTCTTGCAATATCTTCATTGAGTCTGTCAGCTGGAGGTGCTAGATAGTGTACCCTCTCATGACCTATTGCACCAGAAACTACTTCCATATCATCATTTTCTCTAAAAGTAGCGACATTTATTTTATGAAGTTTCGAGTACTGATGCTCAAAGAGACAATTATGCCATCCATTAAGTCTCTCTAGTGTTAAAGGTTCTTTGTTCAGACTACAATCTATAAGTATCTCTACAAGGCTATCTGTTGTAGCTGTTGCATACTTATCACTTCTTGCATCGAACTCTCTATCCAATCTTTTTCTCAAAGAGGAACGAACACTCTCCCGTTTAAAAATTTCACCCTCTATAAGAGATGTATGGATAGCTTCATCTGTAAGTCTATCAATCTCAATACGCCGTATATTATCCTTGTTAAAGAGTTTTGAGTAGCCATCAAGGACTCCTCTTAGGTACTCTATCTCACTTATAAGTATTGAGAGTTTCTCTCTGTTGTATGAGAATTGTGGATACTTTTCATGTTGCCATATCCATTTTTTTATCTCTTCATGTGCACTCATATATTTCCCTTGAGTTGATTAATAAATATAATAGTACCATATTATGAGCCGATTATAAAGATTAATCGTATCATTTTGTAGATATTATATTTTAGAATGCATTTATTGATATTTTAATACAAGTATTTTAAATATATCTCGTAATTTTGAGGAGAAAAAAGGGGGAGGGAGATTTCCCACAGAAATCTCTGTGGGGAGAGGAAAAAGGAAAAACTTTCCTTATTTTCCTTTACGAGAGTGACGCTTACGCTCGTTTTCTGTTAAGTATTTTTTACGGATACGGATGCTTTTAGGAGTTACTTCAAGTAACTCATCATCTTCAATCCACTCTAAAGCACGCTCTAAAGACATATCACGGTAAGGAATAAGCTTAATAGCTTCATCAGCACCAGATGAACGAACATTTGACTGAGCTTTTCCTTTAATAGGGTTAACTACTAGGTCATTTTGACGAGAGTGCTCACCAACGATCATTCCCTCATATACTTCAGTCTGAACACCGATGTATAAAACACCACGATCTTGAATACCAAAGAGTGAGAAAGCAAGAGTAGATCCAGCTGTCATAGAAACAAGAGCACCATAAGAACGAGACTCAACACCACCAGTGTGTGGACGGAACTCTAAGAAAGAGTGGTTCATAACACCCTCACCCTTAGTATCTGTTAAGAACTGACCACGGAAACCAATAAGTGCACGAGCAGGAATTTCAAACTCGATTCTTTGGAAACCAGAACCCATTGGAAGCATTGATTTCATCTCTGCTTTTCTCTTACCAAGACGCTCAATAACTGTACCTGAGAGATCTTCAGGAACATCAATCACTAGATGCTCAAATGGCTCACATTTAACACCTTCGATCTCTTTAACGATAACCTCTGGACGAGAGATTGAGAACTCAAAATCTTCACGACGCATATTTTCAGCAAGAACAGTAATCTGAAGCTCACCACGACCTGAAACTTTAAATTTACCCTCACCAACAACCTCAAGTTTCATTGCAACATTTGTGTTCATTTCAAACTCTAAACGCTCACGAAGCTTGTTAGATGTTACATGCTTTCCTTCTTTACCAGCAAGTGGAGAATCATTTACAGCAAACACAACAGTAAGAGTAGGCTCTTCAACATGCATAGGATCAAGTGCTACAGGGTTAGTAGGATCAGCAACAGTGTCACCAACATCAACAGTCTCCATACCAGCAAAAGCAACAATATCTCCAGCTTCAGCTTGATCAATCTCCATACGGTTTAGTCCGTGGAAACCAATAAGTTTCGATATCTTCCCTTTTACCATCGCACCATCAGCTTTTGCAAGCATAATGTTATCACCCTTATTTACAGTACCATTAAAGATACGACTAATACCGATTTTTCCAACATAGTTATCATAATCAAGTGTAAATACTTGTGCTTGAAGAGGATTCTCCGGAGAACCTTCTGGCTCAGGAATAGACTCTAAGATAACATCAAAAATACATTTGAAATCGCCATCAGGATCAGCCATATCTAACTTAGCCATACCATCACGAGCAGCAGCATAGATAATAGGAAAATCTTGTTGATCATCAGTTGCACCCATATCAGCAAAGAGGTCAAACATCTCATCTACAACACGATCTGGTTCAGCAGAAGGCTTGTCGATTTTATTGATTACAACGATTGGTTTTTTACCAAGTGCAAGCATCTTTTTAACAACGAACTTAGTCTGTGGCATAACACCTTCGTATGCATCAACAAGAACTAAAACACCATCAACCATCTTCAAAACACGCTCAACCTCTCCACCGAAGTCAGCGTGACCCGGAGTGTCAATAATGTTAATCTTGTGATCACCATATGTAATGGCAGTATTTTTAGAAAGAATCGTGATTCCACGCTCTTTCTCGATGTCATTGCTATCCATAGCTCTTTCATCATGTTGTTCGTGAGAACCAAAAGTACCAGATTGCTCTAGTAAACCATCAACCAGTGTAGTTTTACCGTGGTCAACGTGAGCGATAACGGCAATATTTCTAATTTTTTGCATATTAGTAGTTTCCTTGGGGAAAAATTTTCGCAATTATACCCAAATTATTATAAGAATCTTGTAAAACTAATGATATACTTGTGCATAATGAATTATCCAAGCCAACTTCAGCCTATTTTTACCACACTTTTAGAGCAAAATATCAAACCTATAATCGTAGGTGGATTTGTTCGAGACTCACTGCTAGAGATAGAGTCTAAAGATATAGACATAGAACTCTATAATCTTGCATCGTTAGATAGCTTAGAGAAGATTTTAGCTGAGTTTGGCGATGTCAATAGTGTAGGCAAAAGTTTTGGTGTTTGCAAACTCACTCTAAAAGATTTAGATATAGACTTCTCTCTACCCCGCCGTGACTCTAAGATATCTAAAGGACACGCAGGATTTAAAATAACTACCGATAGCTCCCTTGACTTCCCGACTGCCACAAGTAGGCGTGACTTTACTATGAATGCTATAGGGTATGATGTCTCAACACACAAACTCCTAGACCCTTTTAATGGCATCGATGCTACAAAAAGTAAGCTTATTTCTGCAGTTGATCTCTCTAAGTTTGATGAGGATCCGCTTCGGGTTCTGCGTGCCATACAGTTTGCATCACGATTTGAGTTTCATTTAGATGATGCACTCTTTGAAAAATGTAAAACGATGCTACAAAACTCTGTTTTAGAAGAACTCCCAAAAGAGCGTATTTTTGAAGAGATAAAAAAACTCCTTTTAAAATCGAAAAAGCCCTCTATAGGCTTCAAACTTTTACAAGAACTTGGTGGATTTACCTACTTTAAAGAGTTAGCATCATTAAGCGATGAAGCCTTTGCACTTACCCTAAAGCGTTTAGATTATCTTGCATCATTAGATACAAAAGGAAAAAGATTAGCACTTATGCTCTCTTTGCTTACTCAACCCTTGCAACTACAAGAGAGAACAACCTTTTTAGAACGATTTACAAATAAAAAAGAGTTGTTACAAGAAGTTCTTTTATTCACAACAATAAGAGTAGATGTGAATAACTTTTCAGATTATGATATCTATCTTTTAGCAACGCAAGTTACAATAAAAACTTTTCTTTACTATTTAGAGGCTCTCCGTTTAGGCTCAGATAAAAAGCAAGTAGAAAAAATCAAGCAAAGGGCGATAGAACTCAATGTCTTAGAAAAAAAAGCCCCTGCTCTGCTTTTAGGAAGAGACTTGATAAGCCTAGGTCTAAAACCCTCTGAAAAATTCTCTACTATTTTACATGATGCATATTTAGCACAAATCAATGCTCTTTTTCACACTAAAGATGAGGCTATAGAGTGGGTAAAGAAAAATTTACTTTAACTTTCATAGGCTAAGTTTTAAAACTTAGCCTGCCACTGCATCACCCACGCATCTTTTTTATATCCACCACCAGCTGTTGGTTTCCAAGTATCTGTATCGCCACTCGCTACAATGTAGTTAAAAACTATTTTATGAGCATTTCGATTACGCTTAGAATTTCTATCCATTTTATCATTTGCTTGACCTAGATAGATGTTAAGACCTATGTAGGTATTTCCTAAGTTATGAGTTGTCGCACCTGTTCCACTTTGTTCTGAACCTTGAATATGTTTTATTGTAGGTTCAAACATGTTATTGATAGCATACTGAGCTGAGATGCTTAATGCTGTTTCATCGTTATCTTTTTTACCTTTTACATTATTTCCTACAATATATTCTAGTTTTATATTTCCAGCATTTAAAAAGCTAGAATCTAAACCGATATCATAAGAGTAATAGTCTGATGAATCAGCACTAAGAGTCGAAGCAGGAACACCTCCTGTGGTGCTATTATATGTATAAACTGTTTGACCTTTTACTCCACCTGCCTTCTCAGACTTTGCATAAGATGCTTCAAGATGTAGTAATTCTGTCCAGTCAAACATTACTCGTGCAGCATAAGCGTTAGCATTTCCCTCTTTAGCATTTGTGACAGCAGCACTTCTTCCTGCTTGGTTTGCAATCATGATGTCATAACCAAAACCTTTCCATGCACGCTCATGTCCCATTTCATAACCACTTACTTTTGCATAGTTTCCAAAACCGATATCACGACCAGAAAGCATTAAACCCATATTTCTCTCAAGCACTAGTTTTTTATCGAGTCCACGCTCCACTATGTCAAGGTTCCATCCTGGCATCGTGAAACTCATACCGTGTGGCATTTTTAAAACACCCATTTTAGGGATAAATGCCTTATCAAGCTTGTATGCTATAAAAGCATCTTTGATGTTGTCTGGAACACCTATACCAGAAGCACCACCAGCATCTGTTGTTTTATTTGCAGCAGAATTTTTGTTAAAATCTAAGAAGACTTTAGAACGCACTTTACCAGCACTATATTTCCAACCTAAACGAATACGCTGTGCATGAAACGAAACAGCAGTATCTTGGTCTTTAATAGCTGATCCTTTGCCTCCACGCATCTCAAGTTGTGAAAATCCAAATATTGAGAGTTTTGTATCAACATCTCCAAGCTTCTTTTTGAGTGTATATCCAGCATTTGCAGAACTAGCTAAACAGAGAGCTATCAGAGATAATCCAATCTTCTTTTTCATAGTAAACCTTTGTTTTTGTAAAGTATAGCATAAAGTATAAATGTGAATAAAAAAATTTGAGATAAGATGTAAAAAATAACTTTTACGCTACAATATAGGTGAATAATTTATAGACTTTTGGAGAGAAAATGAAACATTTACTTGTTCTGTCGCTAGTTGCTACACTTCTTTTAGCAAATGAAGAGCTTAGTTTGGATGAGGATTTTTTAAGTAGTCTTGAAGAGGTGAGTGAAATTGCCACAAAAACAAAACTCAATATTGATGACTCTCCCTCCTTTGTTACAGTTCTCCATCATGATAAACTCCAAAAACTTGGAATTGACACTATTTATGAAGCCTTAGCTCAAGTCCCAGGTGTTATGCTTACAAGAGAAGCTAGTGGAGTACCTGTTGTTGTTTTTCGTGGTGTTTCACAAAAGGGTGAAGTGAAACTTATGATTGATGGGGTTACTATTAACAACAGCTATCGTGGTTCTATCTATCACTTTTTAGATTTTCCGATTGAACTTGTTGAGCGAATAGAGGTTGTTCGTGGTGCTGGGTCTGTACTCTATGGAAGTGGTGCTATGAGTGGTGTTGTAAATGTTATAACAAAAAGCAGTAGCGATGAGGGTAGAGATGCTGTTTTTATCTCTGGTGGAACTTATGATAACTATAAGGGTGGTGCTCTAGTCTCTGCTAATCTAGGGGATATTAAAGTTGCTCTTGATGCTTACTACCAAAATAGCCAGAAATATATTGATTTTACAGACAGGCATCTGAGCAACTACTCAGCAGGAGTAAAACTGAGCAATGAAAACTTTGCCCTCCTTGCAAGAGTCAAAAACTCTGAGATTGGAAATGCTTATGGTGTTCTTGGTATTCCAGATACTAAAAAAGATATGTTCTATAATGAAAATGAGTCTATTTTCACGCAACTCTCCTTTAATCACTCTCTTGGGAATGAGAGTACCATAGAAGCACTTCTTGGTTTTAATAGATACACACAAAATGTTCAAGCCAATACAGGCGCTCCTATTGCTACTGGTATCTATGCTGAAAATTCCTATTATGCGCAACTTGATTTGCACTCAAAGCTTCTACCTGCAAATGAACTTCTTCTAGGATCAAAATTTGAATCCACAAAAGTAAAGCATAGTGAATTTAAACTAGGCGGTACTCCAGCAACTCCTATCGCTAATCCTAACTCTTCAAGAGATACTTCCTCTATTTATATAAATGATAAATATACTCCTTTTACTGACTTAGATATCTCTGCTGGTTTGCGTTTCGATGACTATAGCGACTTTAGAGATGCACTCTCTCCTACCCTAGGTTTTGTCTATAGAGTGAGTGAAAGCTTTCGCTTGAAGGCACTCTATTCTCAAGCCTTTAGAGCTCCATCATGGGTAGAACTTACATCAAACCAAGCGCTTCAAGCTGAAACTTCAGACTCCTTTGAAGCAGGAGTTATCTATAAAAATTACACAAACTCAACGCTTCGCCTTAATGTATACAAGACAAAGATAAATGACCTCATCACAAAAGATACTGCAGGAAAATACATTCAGTCAAAGTATGCGAAATTTCAAGGAAGTGAACTAGAGTATATCTTTACACCGCTAAATGCTTTAGAGATAAATCTTTTTGGCTCTTATGTTCAAGCAGAAGATACAAATGGTAAGGAGCTGCCAGATATTGCGAATATATTAGCAACTACTTCTCTTCTGTATGAGTTTGACTTTGGACTCACGCTAGGGTCTCTTGTAAAGTATGTCTCTAGTTCTAAACGAAGTGTAAGTGATACAAGAGCAGATGCCCCAAGTAGTA
>JALSUU010000204.1 GCA_027071075.1 Sulfurimonas sp.
GATAGTCTCAATATGGGAAGAAGAGCCATCAAAAATAGAGTCTTAAAAATATTGAGTGCATTAGAGAGTGATGCAGTGATAGAGTTGAGTAAAAATCAGTACTATAACTCTGTAAGTATGAGTGATAGAGTTGTAGCGCTTGATATCTTGGAGAGTATAAGTGCTGATGAGGCTGCAGTTGCTTTTGAAGATTTTTACGAAAAGTATAAAAATCAGACACTTGTTATGAACAAATACTTTGGACTTCTTGCATCATCTTCAAGAGAGGGAGCATTAGAGCGAGTGAAAGCCTTAGAGTCTGATGCAGCCTATGATGAAAAAGTGCCGAACCTTGTGCGTTCTCTTATTGGAAGTTTTTCGAGAAACTATAAGTACTTTCATGCTAAAGATGGAAGTGGGTATAAATATGTAGCCGATAAGATTATAGAGATTGATGCAATCAATGCACAGATGGCATCAGGACTTTCAGGAGCTTTTAAAATCTATACTCGTATGAATAAAACAAATAAATCTTTAATGGCGCAAGAGTTGAATCGTGTAGTTTCTACACATAATTTATCGAAAAACAGCTTTGAGATAATAAGTAAAATCCTAAAATAGATTTTGTGATACTTTTGTGACTCTATTTTGATACAGTTACTGTAGAACTTAAAAAAGAGGATAACAAAATGGCAAGATTGATTGTTTTAGGTGGTGGTGTTGCAGGACATACAACTGCGACATTTGCTGCGAAATGGTTAGGATCACAACATGAAGTTGTTGTAGTGACTCCAAATGCGAAATGGAACTGGATTCCATCAAATATTTGGGTTGGTGTTGGTCAAATGACAAAAGAGGAAGTTACTTTTGATTTAGCTTCTGTATATGCTAAAGCAGGTATAACTTATAAACAGGCAAAAGCTGTATCACTCAATCCTGAGGGAAATGAGTCGAGTGATAAACCTTTTGTAACGATTGAGTACACAAGCAAGTCAAAATCTGGTGAGAGTGAAAACATAGAGTATGACTACATAGTAAATGCTACGGGTCCAAAACTCAACTTTGACGCAACTCCTGGACTTGGAAATGGTCAAGGAGCGATGGGAACAAATACAGTTTCAGTTTGTACAGCAGACCATGCAGTTCATGCATCGCATAAACTTCAAGAATCTATAGAGAAGATGAAAGCAGGGGAAAGACAGAAGTTCCTTATCGGTACAGGTCACGGTATGTGTACATGTCAAGGTGCTGCTTTTGAGTATATCTTCAACATTGAGCATGAGCTGAAAAAAGCAGGTGTTCGTGATATGGCAGATATTAAGTGGATTTCAAATGAGTCTTTCTTAGGTGACTTTGGTATGGGTGGATTACATATGAAAGTTGGTGGCTATGTAGTAAGCTCTAAACTTTTTGCAGAGTCACTTTTTGCTGAGAGAAATGTTGATTGGCTTATTGGTGCGCATACTTCTAAAGTAGAAGAGGGCAAGGTTGAGTATGAACTTCTTGATGGCTCAAAAGGTGAAGAGGAGTTTGACTTTGCTATGCTTATTCCTCCTTTTGCTGGTGTTGGTCTCAAAGCCTATGCAAAAGATGGTGAAGATATTACAGCTACAGTATTTGCTCCAAATGGTTTTATGAAAGTTGATGCAAACTATGCTGCTGGTGCTTATGAGAACTGGAAGGCGAGTGATTGGCCAAGAACATACCAAAATCCTACATATAAAAATATGTTTGCTGCAGGTATTGCTTTTGCACCACCACACATTATCTCAAAACCTATGAGTTCTCCAAATGGAACACCGATTAACCCTACACCTCCAAGAACGGGTATGCCTTCAGGTATCATCGGTAAAGCGGTTGCTCACTCTGTTTGTGATCTTATGACTAAGGGCGAAAACGCTCACTTACATGAAGCATCTATGGCTGAAATGGGTGCAGCATGTGTTGCATCAGCTGGTAAAGGGCTTACAACTGGTACAGCAGCAGCAATGACTGTCTATCCTGTTGTTCCTGATTTTGAGAAGTATCCTGGAACGGGTCGTGATACGGACTATACTTTTGGTGAGATTGGTCTTGCTGGACACTGGATTAAACATATTTTACACCACTTGTTTCTCTACAAAGCGAAACTTAACCCAGGTTGGACTCTAATCCCAGAATAAAAAATAATAAAAGGAAAAATTATGAAACATGAAGAGAAAAATTTTGAAAAGAGTGACCAGTTTAACTTAACTATGATTCCAGGTTCATTTGCTAGAAAAATGAGAACTTGCGTAATTTGGCAGTTTATTCGTTTTGTTGCTATTAACATCAAAATGATTATTGTAGTGAGTAAAAGTCACTAATTTTATACCTTAGGTCATCTTCGACCTAAGGTTCCTCACAAGGCTTATTATGAACAAAGAGATAATTACATACCCAACACCTTTGAGTGTGGAGTTTGGTGTAGATGTTAGAGTGTTTGATGAGAAGTTATTTGCATTAATAGATGATCTTAAAGATAGTATGAATGAAAATAATTTAGAAGCGTTATCCGCTTTTCAAATAGGCAGTTATTTTAATGTTATAGTGATAAAAAAAGAGGATGGAAGTTTTTTAGAACTTATAAATCCCCGTCTGATTTCACATAGTGGTAGAGAGATAGAAGAGGAAAAAACAGCTTATTATGGTGATATAAGTGCTAATGTAAGTCGTTTTGAAGAGATTAGTATAGTCTACCAAGATAGAAATGCTACAAATGCCTCATTAAAAGTAAAAGGTTCCCTTGCAAGACTTATACAAAGAAAACTAGACTATACTTTTGGTGCAACATTTTTACAAAAACTCTCTGCCGATGAGAGAGCTAGGTTTGAAAGTAAACTTCAATATGGCGCAGATGTAGGTGTGGCGGACTACTGTCCAACTACTTTTTTTCGTGATAAAATTTTAAAAGTTATAAATATCAGTATGATTGTAATGCTTGTATCGCTTGTAAGTTCATTTTTTGTAAGTGATGCAGAACTTTTAGGAGAGATGTGGAGTTATCAACTCTATGCATCGTTTGGAGTTTTAGCTCTTAATGTTATCTACTTTTTTTATGCACAGTATGAAGGCAAACAGTATACATCCTGCTCCTCTTGTCAGTTGGGTAATATAGTGGGGACTTTTTTTATCTCCCTTATAAAATTAACTCTTTTGATGCTGAGCTCCTACTATTTTATTCACCCTTAAAAGGTAGTGTATATGGATGAATCTATTGATAACTTAAAAGCATCGCAGGTAGTGTTTATAGAGAATAAAAATATTATCTTAAATCAGTGGATAGCTTATAATGTTCCACGCGATATTTTAGATCGCCACGAGATAGATGAAGAGTACTTTTTACAGAAGTATGTTAGTGGGGTATTTGATTACTTTATGGGTGTTATTTCTGGTGAGGTAGAGATTGGGAATTGTCCTGTGATGCAGGAGTTGCTTACTTACTTAAAAGTCCGTGAAATAAGTGCAGATGAACTTTTTGCTCTTTGTAGTCACTTCCGCCGCTCTATGGTAGATTTTTCTTATGATGAGGGTTTAAACTCTAAAGAACTTTTTGATGAGATTTCCTATATATTTGATGAAAATTTTAAGGGAATTTTAAAATTTTATACAGATACTATCTTCCAAAAACTCATCGATGCAAGGCAAGATGCGATAAAAGCTTCACAAGCAAAAGAGTACTTTCTTTCAAATATGTCTCATGAGATACGAACCCCTCTTAATGCTATATTAGGTTTTGTAAATCTACTTCTTGATGATGATATAAGTAAAAAACATAGAAATTATCTTGATATTATTCATAGTAGTGGAGAGAATCTATTAAGTATCATCAATGATATTTTAGACTTCTCAAAACTTAGAAGTGGTGAGTTTACCCTTGAACCTAAAAACTTCTCTATCCATGAAGAGATAAGTCACACTATGGAACTTTTTGTTGCAAGTGCAAATATGAAAAATATCACTATTGTCTCTTTTATTGATCCCGGTATCCCTATTGAACTTCTTGGTGATGCACTGCGTATCAAGCAGATACTCTCTAACTTTTTGAGTAATGCCATAAAGTTTACATCTGTGGGTGGTGTCATAAAAGTGGAAGCACTCTATAAAAAAAAGCAATTACACTTGAGTGTGAAAGACAATGGTATCGGAATTTATGAAGATGATATAGATAAGATATTTTCAGCTTTTGCACAGGTACATAGCGGAGGGCATGTAAACGAAGGTGGGACGGGACTTGGACTCTCCATCTGTTATCAGCTTGCTCAAAAGATGCACGGCTCTGTAGATGTAGTTTCTGAAGTGGGTATGGGGAGTACATTTTCACTTACCATCCCACTCGAAGCCTTAACCGAGAAAAAACAAGAGTTTGATGATATTGAGAGTTTTCAAAAACTAAAACTGGCACTCTATAGTAAAAATGGAAAGATTACTTATAAAGATGATTCCTTTTTACGCTACGCAAAAGTATTTGATATGAACATAGCAGTTGTAGATAACTTTGAAGAGAGTTATGATGTCGCTCTTTTTGTACATGATGAGTGTAGTGCAGAGTTTATAGAGAGTTTAAAACACTCTGATAAAAAGTATATAGCGCTTATGAGTGGGAAGTATGATTACTATGATGCCTATCCTAACATAGCTGTACTCACTTTTCCTTTGTACTGTTCAAAGATATATCAGGTATTTAACGAGCTTATAAATCATCCATACGCTGCAAGCTTTGTTCGACCAAAGGTAGAGCAGTATAGAGGACATATTTTGGTTGCTGAAGATAATGATGCAAATCAGGAACTTATAAAAATTATTTTACAAAAGTATGGACTTACATTTGATATCGCTTCAAATGGTTTAGAAGCACTTAATTTCTTTAAAGTAAAGAAGTATGATTTAGTGCTAATGGATGAGCAGATGCCTGTGATGAATGGGAATGTAGCAGTTGCTAAAATCATAGAGTATGAACAAAGCAAGGGCATCTCCCATACGCCTATCTCTGCATTGACTGCAAATGTGATTAAGGGGGCAAAAGAGAGAGGATTACTCAGTGGTTTTGATGCATTTTTAGGAAAACCTATAGTATTAAAAGAGTTGCAAAGAGTCTTTACTACTTATCTCAAAGCTGCTGGGCAAGAGAGGAAAAATACTTCAAATATAGTAGAAGGTAAAGAGGATATTGTAGGACTAGATAGTGTGAAACTAATGGAGGAGTTGATGCTAGAGTATGATGAACTCCTTATGCTTTTAAAACTTTTTATCAAAAAAATGATAAAAGTTTTACCTGAACTTTATGAAGCGATTGAAAAAAAAGAGTATAAAAAAATAGAACTTTTAGCACACTCCATCAAAGGTTCAAGTGGCAACTTTAGAGTGAAGATTTTACAAGAGAGTGCAAGTGAGATGGAGAGCATGGCTAAAGATCAAAACAGTAGCTATGACTACATCAAAACCTTTGATATATTACGCTCTAAGATTCGTGAGATTCAGATAGTTTAGTTTTTACAAGTAGCTCAAACTCTTCTGCTGGAAGGGGTTTTGAGCAGTAGTAATCTTGATGAAATAACGGCTAAAAAAGTATTAAAAGAGAGTAATAGCTATTTATTATTTTCCTCTCAAAGTTATCTAAATAAAACTTAGATATAATAAAATTTATAATATCCAGGGTACTTATGAAAACAAAACAAGAACTAATGCAAGACTTATTAACTAAGCTTGATATAACTATATCTACAAACTTATTCAATCCTCAGAATGGAACAATAACCAAAGATGGATTACTCGAAATAAGTCATGGAATAACAAAATTAATAAATAAAAATTCAGATAAACCAACAATTGTACAACATATAAACAGTCAATTAGGTACACCTCCTGATAGTGAACATATAGGTAATAATGGGCAAATAAGTTCCAAATTTATTGAAGATATTCTTACATATTTGCCAAAAGATTAATTAGTATGAATACAATAATAACAACTCAATATTTTAAAGAATATAGAAAAGAATTAGGTTTTACAAATCAAGGTGATGTCAAGAAATTTTTTGCAGGAAAAGATATAACACCAACAGTTGATTACAACTATATAGAATTATTAAATACTAGACTTGTTGAAATAATTAAAAAAATAAACTCATTAGTATCTAGCGATATTAAGATAAACAATATAGATAGGTTTTGCACAGATACCGTTGAATTAGTCTTTAATAAACTTAGAGATAACAACATTATACAAAGATTAAATAATCAAGGCAGAAGACCTGAGCAAGTGTATTTCTCATGGATGAGAGGATATATCATTGCAAATTATTTTCTTAAAGCATTAAGTCAGATATTTGAAGTTAGTCTTGAAGATATATCATTAATTGGTGATGATGACTTGGTTAATATTGAATCTTTTAAACGAACACCAACAGCTGATTTAGAAATTGCGTTAAATGATGGCAACAAATTAAGGATTGAAGTACAATCAGGTTTTGTTGGAGTAAATGACATTAAACAACATAAAGTTTTAGAAGCAAAAAGAATTTTTGATTTAGATGGTATATCTTCATTAGCAATTCATTTTGATCTGTTTAATGGACAAGTAGCATTTATTAAATTAGATGAAA
>JALSUU010000205.1 GCA_027071075.1 Sulfurimonas sp.
TTAGTTTTTTTCTTGTATCATATCACTAGCTATTTTGGATCCATGTATAGAGTTTATCGTAAGATATTTGTTAATAGTAGTTGCATCAGTATGACCTAAAGCTCCACTCATATGAATTGCTAAAGCAAGAAAGATGAAACTAATCCAATAAGTCCTCCAAAGACTATGCTGCAACAAGCCCAAATTCAACTTGAAAATGAGTAGCTTTCACTTCAGGAATAAGTGTGTTTTTTTGTTTATGTAGTTCTACTATACCATACCGCTCTAATGTTTTAAGAGTACGAGAAAGGTTTGATTTTGCTCTCCCTGTTAGCTCTTCTAACTCTTTCAGAGATTGAGGGTTGTTATCCAATATCACTTGAAGTAAGTCTTGATTCTCATTAGAGAGTATCTGAGCCATAGATTTTACCGACTCAAACCAAACTTTTGGTTCATCTTTTTTTGGCTTGTAAAGCCCCTTAGCTATCTCTATAGTTCTTTGTTTATATTGTTCCATTGGCATTATACCAACTCTTATTGTTTTCATCTTCATTAGTTATTCTCCATATAGTAATCAACACTTTTCCAAAAGTCTTCAAGCAGTTGAGATGCAGATTCAAATTCATAAGCAACTATATCCATTTGTTTGTGGATATGGTCGTATGACTCTTTTCTTACTCCATACTTTTTGGATGATTTAAAGCTATGTGCATTGTCATAACCTATTACTCTTTGATTTCTACTATTATGTAGAGTCAAAGAGTATCTTATACCATGAGGTATAGATGTAGTAGGTTCTACTTTGTAAGCTTCAAACTTAACCCAGTAGCCATTATCCATAGGAAACACTTCCTCATGCAAATTAAGTAAGTTTTCTAAATCATCCACTTCTATCCTTTATTATCATCTAATGATAACCTTATTTCTTTTAATACATTATTAAAAGAATCGTTATTTTCGTAATATCCAAACTCTATTGCAGTGCTATATCTATAATCCATATTCAATTATCTCCATATCATCATCAATGTTTAAATACTTCATGGTGGTTTTTATATCCGTATGGTTTAAAAACTTTTTGGCATGTACTATGCCGTGATTTTTGTATATTTTAGTTCCAGCAGTTCTTCTCATTGTGTATATGCTCACACGGTATGCAAGGTCATAGCTTCCTATATCTTGATTGAAGTGCTTATCAAATATCTTTCTGAGTAGTCGTGAGTAGCCCTCATATCTTGCAGGAGTATTTTTTAGTTTTGCTCTTTCTGTATCTGTCTTAGCTCTCATGTATGTTTGAATAGGGTAAAAAATAAAGTTGTCGTGTGTAAGAGTATGTTTACTAATCCACTCTTTGAATAGTTCAAGGAGTTCATCAGGTATATTGGCTTCATAGCTTTTACCTTTTTTCATAGCTTTTATTCTTACTTTTTTTTCTGTAAAATTTATATGCTTTACTTGGATACTAATTACTCCAGCAGGTCTTGCACCAGTGTAATAACAAGCTTTCAAAAATAGATATAATCTATCATTCATTTTTAGCTCATCAATATCCCATAGCTTATTAAGTTCATCATCAGTAAGAACTCTTCCTGCTTCATTTTCATCTGTAGTTATGATTTTTTTGACAACAACTGGGTTTTTATAAACATAATTATGTTCAATAGCCCAATTAAATATGACTCGTAAATTTTCGATAATGTCTTTTACTGTTCTTGGGTTAAGTAAACCACCTCGCACACTTTTCTTTTTTGATAACTTATTGCTTAGTTGTAGAACATCATCTTGAGTTATTTTTGATATTTTTTTATTTCCCAAAGTAGGGCTAATATGGTTTTTATATTTGGCTTCATTCCGTTTTGCTTCGGGGTTGGTTTTTGTAGGATG
>JALSUU010000206.1 GCA_027071075.1 Sulfurimonas sp.
TACATCCCTTGTGTCTCTACCATGGCAGCTATTAAAAGTGAATTTGGATGGAAGTTTATGCTCTTTGAAATCATCTTTTTACCACTCCTTGCCTATGCTGTTTCTTTTCTCATCTATCAAGGATTAAAGTAAAAAAGGGAAAAAACAAGCATAGATAACATTTAAGTAATTAGCATATATTTGTAATTAAATCTCTATAATGATATAATTACAAATATACGCCAATAAAGGATATGCTTTGGATAAGAAAGTAAGTCTCTATTTATTTGATGAACACATAGCAGATATCTATCAGGTAGATGATAGAGTCTATCTCCGTCAATTTAATTCTGCTGCTTTTTATGCCAGTCCTATCTCCATTGGGAAAGATATTGCTGATATAGAGACAACATCACTCGTTTTTCAAGAGAGAGTCGCTGGATTTGTAAGTGATTCTCTTCCTGGTAATTTTGGTACTGAAATACTAGACAAATTCTTTGAGCAAAATAACAGCGGGAAGAAACCTACTATTATAGAAAAACTTCTTTTCATTGGAAATCGTGGACTTGGAGCATTGGAGTTTAGACTAGCTCATAAGTTTAATGAAACAGCAGAAAAAACTCTTGCATTAAAAGATATATATGACGAGCACAAAAAGTTAAAAAGAGGAGATAATTTCAAATCCATTCATTCCGCTTTTTTAGTCTCTGCACACTCATTTGTTGGTGGAGCTAGAAGTAAGGCTCTAGTTGCTATAAACCTTGATACCAACGAAGTTTACTTTGGAGACAGAGCACAAGAGCCACCCAAAGGTTTTATACCTGTTATCATAAAGTATGATGATACACAAGATGGGGATGAGAACAAATCAACTTATTCTAAACTTGAGTATATCTATTATCTTCTAGCAAAAGAGTCCGGTATAGATATGATGGAGTGTTATCTAGTAGAGAGTGAAAACAAACAGCACTTTGTAACGAAAAGATTTGATATAGACAAAGGTAAGAGGTTTCATGTGCACTCTTTAGCTGGCTTACTTCATAGAGACTATAACATTCCACGAACTCTAGGATATGAAGAACTCCTAAGAGTGGCTGTAAAACTAGGAGCTACTAAGAGTTTAAAACAACTCTTCTTACAAATGCTTTTTAACTATATGTTTGTCAATCAAGATGATCATGCTCGGAACTTCTCTTTTATGTGTGGAAGTGATTATAAATGGAGAGCAACTCCAGCATATGATATTACTTTTGCTAAGGGGGTCAAACAGACAAGAGAGCATCAACTCACTCTTTATGGCAAAGCACTCTCTCAAATCACTCTCCAAGATGTAGTAAATCTCGCAGTGGAGTTTTCTATAGAGTTAGAGTTTGTAAGTGATAGTATAAGCAAAATGAAAGCATTAAGAGATACAAAACTACCAGAACTCATGCAAGAGTATAAAGTCACAAAAGAGAAGCAACTACAAGTTCTAGATGCTGTAATATCAAGAGACTTCCAAGGAGAGTTAGATGAATAACATCAACCTACTCTCAAAACTAAAGTCTTTTGAGCAAGATGCCAAAAACACTAAGAAAAAAAATATAAATCTTGATGCATCATTTTCTACTCTCACAGACGAAGAGATCTCTTTAGTTTTAGCGCATCGTGCAAAAAAACTTAGAATTGAAAATAACCTCAAACAGAGTGAATTTAGTAAAAATGCTTCACTCTCATCCTCTACAACCTATTCTAACTTTGAACAGACAGGAAAAGCGTCTCTCATCAACTTCATAAAGATTGTAAGAACTTTTGGAAGAGTTCAAGAGCTAGAAAGCTTATTAAGAAGTGATATATCCTCTCTCATTGAAAGTGCTAACAGTATGAAAAAAT
>JALSUU010000207.1 GCA_027071075.1 Sulfurimonas sp.
CACTCCTTACTTGTTTACCCTATCTGCAAGCTATTGATTTAGAAGTGGATATGGGAGGTGGTATGTACTATGCTAACTCTGATGGCAATCTTATCTTTACAAAAGAGTTCTGGACAAACTCCTCTGGAAAGATTCTGCATGATAGTACACCAGGTGTGTATACTTGGGTAGATTTAGCAACAGATCAGAAGTACTGGCCAAAACTATATACAGAATTTAGATCTTTAAAAACAACAGGAACCTCTTTTCTTCATGTAGAAACAGAGAATGATGTTGTTAATGGACTTATAGAGTTCATAGAGAAGCAAGCTGGAAAAAATTTGAATGAAATTCCTTTTGATAGTCGTTTAACTCAAATAGATATTGAGGCATACCTTTACTATGAGTATTTTGAAAAGAGTGCTTATCCTACTTTTGGCTTTGGTGCAGGAGTGAAGAAGTTTGATTTTGATTATGTAGTCACTTTAATGGATGGTGTTCAAGTCAACTCAACGGGAGGAGATACTATCCCTTTACTCTATTTTAAATCTTCTTACATGATTGACAAACAAAAAAGTGGCTCTTCTATTTCTGCTGAAGTGGGTGGAAAGATTTATGTTTTTGGTGATTCTAATGTTTATGATTACATGGGAAAAGTAGATTTTTTGGCAAAGTATAATAGTACAACAGATATAGGTTTAGAGATGGGCTTTAAGAAGACTTATATTCACATTAAAGGGGATGATGTAGATACTGTAGGTGGTTATATGAGTACATCGGGAGTTTATTTAGGATTGATTGCTAAGTTTAAATAATCAAAAAAGTGATAGAATAAGATAGAATTTTTTCCTAAATAAGGTCTTATATTATGCAAGAAGTGAACTATATAGGTATTGGTGCTAGTGCTGGTGGGTTGAATGCTCTACAAACTTTATTATCGTATATTCCTCTATCTTCACATAGTATTTTTATAATTGCACAGCATTTTAGCCCAGACAAAAAATCTATACTCTCTGAGATTTTAGCTAGAACTACAGAGATGGATGTTATTGAAGCTAAAGAAGGGGTAAAGTTTTTAGTCGGTAAAGTGTATATAGTTGATCCAAATTTAACACTTGCTAAAGATGAAAACGCAAACCTTTTTGTCATACCCTCTAAAAACAGGCTCGCTCCGCAACCAAGCATTGATGATATTTTTACCTTTTTAGCAAATTTTAATCCCACTAGAACTATTGGTATTTTACTTTCAGGAAGTGGACACGATGGAGTGAAAGGGCTTAGAGCCATTAGTGAAGCTGGTGGGGTTACTCTAGTTCAGTCTCCCCAAGAGGCGGAGTTTCACTCTATGCCTCAGTCTGCACTAGATGCAAAAGTAGTAAATGTCGAGTTAAAGCTTCAAGATATCGCTATAGTTATCACTGAACTTGATTCTGTTAGCGATGATGAGACAGCTCTAAGGGCTATCGGTATTTTACTGCTCAATTATAATGGTTTTGATATTAACAAATACAAAGAGAAGACTATTTTACGGCGAATGTATAAAAGAATGCTCCTTTTACAAGTAGATACTTTAAAAAGTTATATTCGTTATACGATTCAAAATCCACAAGAGTTACAACTACTCTATGAAAATATTTTAATAGGGGTAACAAGTTTCTTTCGAGACAAAGAAGCTTTTGATATTTTGGGTGAGTATCTTGAGGAGATGCTTGAAAAAGCCGAAGATAAAAAAGAGTTTCGTATTTGGGTTACTGCTTGTTCTACAGGTGAAGAAGCTTACTCTATAGCTATTGTTCTTGAAGAGTTGATGCAAAAGCGAAATGAAACACTCCCCTTTAGTATATTTGCAAGTGATATTGATGATATCTCTTTGGAAAAAGCGCGTCAAGGTATTTATAGTGTTTCTGATTTAGAGAATGTAGAACCAAAATTAGTAGAAAAATATTTTTTTCAAAAAGCAGATACTTTTGAAGTTTCTCAAATTTTGCGTGAAAAAATAGTATTTACACACCATGACCTCCTTAATGAACCCCCTTTTATAAAAATGGATTTAATAACATGTAGAAATGCACTTATCTATTTTACACATTCAATACAAAAAGAAGTTTTTACTCTCTTTCATTATGCCTTAAATCCTCATGGAATACTCTTCTTAGGCATATCAGAAGCCCTGCCGCAAAGTATGAATTATTTTACACTCCTTAACTCTAAATGGAAAATATATGTCAAAGAGTTAAGTATGAAACCTCCTAAATTAGCACCCCGTTTTTATAAAATGCTCTCTTTATCAGAGACAGCAGAAAATAGAATAAAGAACTTAAAGAAAGAGGGAGGTTCTGATATAGAAACTTTTTTAAGTCAATCTATTTATGAGCTTTTTATCTCTTCTTCTGTTATCATAAATAGACATAATGATATCATTTACACAAAAGGAAAGATTCCTTATTTAGAATTTTCAGATGGGTTTGCTTCTCTAAATGTTTTTAAAAATTTACATAAACATTTACAGTTAGAGTTACGCTATACACTTGATAAGTCTCGAAAAAAAGATAAAAAAGTTGTAACAAAATTTGTTGAATTAAAAAATAGTGTAGGTGAGAGTGTTTTTGTAAGGATAGCAGTAATTCCTTTTTCTTATCAGGCAAATGAAGGCTTAAGTGTACTTAATTTTCAAGAGTATAAAATAGATGAAATGATATTTGATATAGCAGAAGGAAGTGTTGCTAGTGAGTCTGATGTAGTGAAGTCACTCCAGTCTCAAGTATCACAGATGAAAGCACAGATGCATATACTGCAAAATGAGCTTGATAGTTCAAATGAAAATATGCAGATGATAAACGAAGAGTTACAATCATCTAACGAAGAACTGCAATCGTCAAACGAAGAGCTAGAAACCTCAAATGAGGAGCTTCAAGCAAGCAATGAAGAGTTAAATGAGACATATCAGCATATAGATATTTTACAACAGCAGTATAGTACAATCTTAGAATCTACAATGGATGGTATTGTAGGTTTAGATTTAGAGGAGAAGCATACTTTCATAAATAGTGCTGCACTTGAGATGTTTGGAGCTACAAAAGAGGAGCTTGAAGGTAAAAAGGGACATGGTATATGGCATCATACAAAAGCCGATGGAACACCTTTTAGCGCAGATGAATGCCCAATCTTAAATGTAATAAAAACGGGTGAGTCAATACGAGGGGAAGATCTCTATTGGCGTAAAGATGGTTCCTCTTTTGCAGTAGAATATACATGTTCTCCATTGATAGAAAATTCAAAAATAAGTGGCGCAGTCCTCTCTTTTCATGATATCAGCGAGAAAAAGGCACTAGAGCAATCCATAGCACATGAACAGTTTCTTTTAAAGCACTATTTTGACAGTACACAAGCTCTAATTGTTGTACTGAATAAAGAGGGAAACATCGAGTTGTTAAATCAAAAAGGGGCTGATTTATTAGTAACTGATATAAATACAGTTGTCGGAAAAAATTGGTTTAAAAATTTTATTGATGCATCTATAAGAGAAAAAACAAGTCAGCTTTTTAAAACGATAATAGAGAGTGATATTGATAGTATTACTCCTTATACAAATGAGGTAATTACGACACAAGGTAAAAAGTGTCTTATTTATTGGACAAATACACCTTTAGTTGATGAAAATAATAAAATAAATGGTGTAATTGCTACAGGGATTGATATTACGCAAGAGAATGAATTAAGAACTCGTTTACACGAGGAGGAACAAAAATATTCTGTAACCTTTAATAAAGCGAGTATTGGTATTAAAATAACTGCACTAGATGGAAGATTTCTTGATGTAAATAGTTGGGCATGTGATATTTTGGGTTATACAAAAGAGGAATTTGTAAGTATGAGATTTCAAGATATTACTTATGCGCAAGATTTAAAAATTGAGAAGCAGTATATGCATGAGCTGCTAAATGATACTATTAGTTTTTATGAAATGCAAAAACGCTTGATAGGAAAAAATGCAAATGATGTGTGGGTAAACATTTCGACTTCTCTCGTAAAAGATAAAAATAATAATCCTAAATATTTTGTATCTGTTTTGCAAGATATGACACAAGTAAAAGCTTTGTCAGTTAAAGTTCATGAACAAGAAGAGATGATGATAGCACAGTCTCGACAGGCGGCTATGGGAGATATGATTGCTATGATAGCACATCAATGGAGACAGCCTATTAGTGTAATATCTATGGAAATAAATAATTTAGAAGCAGATTTAGAACTACAAAATGATATTGATAAAGAAAATTTATCACATCTGATAAAGACCATATCTTTACAGACACAACATCTTTCACAAACTATTGAAGATTTTAAAGACTTTTTTAAACCAAATAAAGAGAGAGAAGTAGTAAGTTTAGAAGAAATTTTTGCGAATGTAAGGACTCTTCTCTTAAAAAGCTTGCAAAACAATAATATATCCTTTACTGTAACGATGCAAGAAAATTATCAAATAACTGTTTATAAAAATGAGCTTATTCAAGTACTTGTAAATATTATTATAAATGCAAAAGATGCTATTATTGATAAAGATATAAAAGATGGAGAAGTAACAGTTGATGTAAGCATCGATAAGACAAAACTATCAATAAAAATTTGTGATAATGGTTCTGGAATTCCAGAAGATTTATTAGATAAAATAGGAGAGCCTTATGTCTCTTCAAAAGGGAAAAATGGTACAGGCTTAGGTCTTTATATCTCTAGGGTAATTGTTCAAAAGCACTTAAAAGGTAGATTAACTTGGGAGAGTAGTGATGCTGGTGCATGTTTTTTGATAGCACTACCAAATAAGGAAATTGATTATGAATAATGAACTTGTAGATTTAAAAAAAATGGCACAAAACTACAAAATACTGTATGTAGAAGATGAAGTAGCGCTTTTAGAAACTACTGCTATCTACTTAAGAAAATTTTTTGCTCAAGTGGATACTGCTGAAGATGGTGCAATGGGTTTAAGTCTTTATGAAAAAAATAGTTATGACATAGTAATAACCGATATTTTAATGCCCAAACTAAATGGTATAGAGATGTTAAAAAAGATAAAAGCTGTAAATAGCGAACAGGAGATGATTATTATCTCTGCATATAGTGACAGTTCTTACTTTAGCGAAGCGATTATGTTAAATGTAAGCGGATATATTTTGAAACCTATAGATTTTTCACAGATGAATGCAACACTTTTAAAATCAGTATCAAAACTATCTTTCAAAAAAGAAAATGCACTGTATAAGAGTAATTTGGAAGCTATGATTGAACAAGGTATTCAAGAAAAATTACTTCTTGAGAGGGAAAAATATAATAATTTTGAAAAAACTTTACAATCTTTAGTGCATATGGTTGAAGGAAGAGATACCTATACCGGTGGACACTCACAACGGGTTGCAGAGTATTGTCGTGATATTGCTAAAGATATGGGATTTTCAGATGAGGAGTGCTTACTTATATATAGAGCAGGAAGACTTCACGATATTGGAAAGATAACAACACCTGATGCTGTTTTATTGAAACCAGGTAAATTAAATGACCTTGAGTATAAGCTTATTCAAGAGCATGTCAAAGTAAGTTATGACTTACTGAAAGATATTCCTATGTATCACGATATGGCAGAAGTTATTCGTCATCATCATGAATCTTTTGATGGAACAGGGTATCCAAATGGCTTTAAAGAAGATGAAATTCCAATGCTTTCTCATATTATGATAGTAGCAGATGCCTTTGATGCGATGACAACGAGTCGTATTTACAAAGCGAGAATAGATGTAGAAAAAGCGATTAAAGAACTTCAGATGCTCTCATCAAAACAATTTCATCCTGATGTTGTAAAAGTAGCAGTTAAAACACTCTCAGATGCAAAACCAATGGACTCTATAACACAGGTGCCAATGACAGAGATAGAACAGGAGCGTTTCGCATATTTTTATAAAGATCTTGTGAGTTTAGCATTTAACCAAGAGTATTTAGACTTTATGCTTGTTAGCAATACTTTTACAAAAGAGTATAGCTATATACATCTATTTTTTCTTCATAACTTTACGCAGTACAATGAAAAGTATGGATGGAACCAAGGAAATAAACTCCTTAAATCATTTGCAAAATATTTAAAAGATAATTTTATTGAAGCGAAAATCTTTCGTTTACATGGGGATGATTTTGTTTTAATCTCTCAAAAAGAGATAGAGTGTAAGATAGAGAGTATTATGGAGGCCTTAGATTTATATAAGAAGAAGATTTCGATTACTCAAAAAATGATAAATCTACACGAGACGCCCATAGACACACTCCGTATGTTAGAGAAAAAACTCAATGCGAAAAAGAGTTAATTACCACGGCTCCCTGGCTTAATCGCTTCACTTCCATCTTTACAAAGAGGACACTCTTCTGGTGCATACATCTCAAATGTAAAATCTGCAAGTGCAAAAAATGGTATATCTTGTGGTAATTTACAGTTTGGCTTAGTTTGTACATCAGAGTTTTCACGCTTACAAAATCCACGGTTTGCTAAAGCGGCAGCTCCAACAATCTCTCC
>JALSUU010000208.1 GCA_027071075.1 Sulfurimonas sp.
GCAAGTTTGAGATAAAAAAGAAGATAAAAAAACTTATAGCTTCTATGTCACTTATAGTGATAGATGAAATATCTATGGTGAGTGATTCGCTTTTTGATATGATTTCTCTTCGCTTGAATCAAGCAGAGTTTAGTGGTTCTCTTTTAGTCGTTGGAGATTTTTTACAACTTCCTCCCGTTGTTCGTTTTGGCGGCGAGGTTAAGTTTGCTTTTGAGTCAGACTCTTGGGAGAGTGCAGAGTTTGAGAAGATAGAACTTACACATATCTATAGAACTGATGATGCTTCTTTTATAGAACTACTGCATCATATTCGCTTTGGTTTCGTAGATGAGAGTATCCATAATCAACTCAACAGCTTTATAAAACCACTTCCTAATGACCTGAGTCGGTTTACATTTCTCTTTGGAAAAAATAACTCCGCGAATCATCACAATAAAATGCAGTTAGCCTTTATAGAGAGTGAACTTTTTGTAAAAGAGGCACAAATTATCAAGCATAATAAATCTACAAAAGAGAATGAGATAGAGAGATTTATGAATGATGCAAGGATAGAGCGAGAGTTAGAGTTAAAAATAGGTGCACCTGTACTTTTTACAAGAAACTCTTGGAACTATTTTAACGGTGAGAGAGGTGTAGTTGTAAATGTTGATGAACAATATGTCTATGTGCAAAAGAGCGATGCAAAGGTTGTCAAACTTGAGAGTGTTTCACAGAGTAAGGCTGTTTGGAAAGAAAAAAGTGTCAAAGGAAATAAAGAGTTAGTAGAAGAAGAACTCTTTAGTATCTATCAGTTTCCTATTAAACTCGCCTTTGCAATAACTATTCATAAATCCCAAGGGATGAGCATAGAAGACTTAATCATAGAAACAAATGAAATCTTTGCTCCTTCACAGTTTTATGTAGCCCTCTCAAGAAGCTCAAACCCTCAAAACTTAAACCTTATAGCTCCACAAAAACAGTGGTATGAGTTGGCGTATGTGAATGATAGGGCGATGGAGTTTGTAAAAGGTATGCTATAATTGACTGATAATAAAGGAGATTGTATGCAGCGCGATTATATACTTGATTTGCTAGCACAATATAAAAAAAATAATTATGCTAAGTATGGTATTCAAAGTATTGGTATTTTTGGTTCAGTTGCACGGGATGAGGTAAATGAAGCAAGTGATGTCGATATCTGCATAGAAACACAAACTCCTGATATGTTTATGCTAGTGCATATCAAAGAGGAACTGCAAAATATTTTTCATAAAAGTGTAGATATTGTACGCCTTCGTGAGAGGATGAATCCTTATCTTAAAAAACGAATAGAAAAAGAAGCTATTTATGTATGATAAATCTCTTGTTGTTGAGTTATTGCAACAGATTTCAAATGCTACGGAAGTGGTTTCTATTAGATTTGAAATTGTTGAAACAAGTGACTTTTTTCTTGATACGCCTGAAGGAATGGAGAAGTTGGATTCAATTTGTATGCAACTCATAGCCATTGGTGAAACACTTAAAAACATAGATAAAATTACGGATAAAGAACTTCTCAAGCAATATCCTGAGGTAGATTGGAAGGGTGCTAAAGGTATTCGTGATATTATTTCACATCATTATTTTGATTTAGATGCACAAGAAATCTACTATGTGTGTGATGAAAAACTTCCTAATCTGCAGATTACAATAAATAAAATTCTTTCTGATTTAAGATAGATTTGTGGCTTTCTCAAAAATTTATAGGAGTGTGTAAAATGAAAATAGTATTTGTAAGTTTAGTTCTTTAGATGGGATTTGCTGGGTATGTACAAAAAAATCAATAGGAACTAAATGATGCAAACGACAAGAGAAAAAATACTAGATGCAGTCTTTAAACTCGTTTATATAAACGGCTACAATGGTACAAGTATGGCTATGATACTTAAAGAGTGTGGTATACCTAAAGGTTCTTTGTATCACTACTTTAAGTCTAAAAAAGAGATGGTTTTAACTGTTGTAAAAGAGAGAATCAATCCTAGAATGAATGAGTTTTATCAGCTAGATGTTGAGGAGGGTGTTGAGGGGATAGATACAATAATATCAACTCTGTATAAGGTTTCTAAAAAAGAGCTACTTGTAAGTAATGGATGCCCTTTAAACAGACTCAATCAAGAGATGTCACCCGTTGATGCAGATTTTGAAGAGGAGATAAACCTTGTATATGATAGTTTACGAAATAAAATACTACTTTTACTCAACAACTCTTCTCTAGTAGAGGGTATTGATGCAGAGAGTTTGAGCGAGTTTATCATAGCAACTGTCTGGGGAAGTATATCTTTAAGTCCGAAGCAGTCTTCTCAAAAGAGATATTTATCAACTATAAAACACCTCATAAACTACCTAAAATCACTTAAAGTGTAAACTAGACCATTCAGTCTGTTTTAAGTAAGCATAGAGTATCATTTTAGAAATAGACTGAACGGTCTACAAGGAAATGAAATGTTTATAATCGAAGTAATCAAAAAAGAAGAAGCAAAGGGTGAGTTAAAACTACTCTATAAAATGATAGAAAAAAGTTTAGGTTTTGTTCCTGCACATTTTGAACTTTTTGCTACTATTGACATAGAAGCGATGCAAGAGTTTGTACTCTATAATCAGAAAATGCTATCACATGAGAGAATAGATAAAAATCTTTTACCTTACTTACGCTTAGAGATTGCATCAAGGGAGTGTAGGAACTATTGTGTAGCTTTTAATACTCAAATGATTGCTAAACTTGAAGAAAATGGTGCAGAGAAACAGTCTCAAAAGCAGAATTTATTACTTAAGAAAGTTCTTAAAGGAATTTATGAAACTGAGCTTTTTAATGAGGAAGATTTAGAAGCGTTAGATGCAGAGGGTTTTACTCAAAAAGATTATTTTGACCTGCTCTCTTATGCGACAAATTTTATGGCAAAAAGTAAGATGATAGAAGTCTATACAAAAAAGGCTTCTTAATGAAAGCTACTGAGATAGAATTTGTCAAACTAGTTGGCATAGAACAAAGCGGAGATAGTGTATCATTAGCTTATAAAAAAGATGTACAAAATCATATAAATACTATTCACGCTTCTGCCCAGTTTACTCTAGCTGAGACACAAAGTGGTCTCTATCTTCAAACACTGTTTCCAGAGTTAGAGGGGTCTGTAGTTCCTCTTCTTCGTGAATCAAAGATGAAGTATAAAAAACCAGCCATTAAAGAGATTTTTGCCTTTGCTTCTGTTGATGATGCAGATGTTGTAAAGTTTCAAGAGCAGTTTTTAAAAAAAGGACGAGCAACTTTGGAAGTGAAAGTTTGTATAAAAGATAGTGATGATATTTGTACAGCAGAAGGAACTTTTGGGTGGTTTATTTCAAAAATATAGATAGAGGCATACTCTTTATGCTTGGCTCTGCACTCATCTCAGCACTTAATGGTGCCTTAGCAAAGATACTTTCAGAAGATATGTCCGCACTTGAAATAGTATTTTTTAGAAATATGATTGGGGTTGCTTTAATACTTTATGCCTTAAAACATACTCCTCCAAAACTCAGTGGTGGAAAAATTCATCTCCTTTTTACTCGTGGACTTTTTGGGTTTACAGCGATGATACTTTTTTTCTATACCATAACGACTATTCCCTTAGGCGAAGCGATAACTTTAAATAAAACATCCCCTCTTTTTGTGGCGATTTTAGCCTACTATCTACTTGGGGAACATCTGAGTAAAAGAACGGTAGTTGCACTTTTTATAGGTTTTTTAGGAATAGTTCTCATCACAAAACCTTTTGGGTTGAGTATATCTTATGAACATATACTTGGTATTTTAGGTGGTTTTTTTGCGGCGGCTGCCTATGCAACTATTAAAAAAATCAAAGATATTTATGACTCTCGCATCATTGTCCTCTCTTTTGTAGGCGTAGGGACTCTATTACCTGCTCTACTTTTTTTAATAGCACCTCATATCACCCCAGCAGTAAAATTAGCTTTTTTATTTCCTGAGTTTATGGTGCCTCACACTTTGACTTTATGGTTACTCATCATCTTTATGGCGATTATCTCAACACTCTCACAATGGTTACTCACAAAGGCATATAGTGCATCTAACCTGAGTATAGTGGGTGTGATTAGTTATACAAATATTCCTTTTGCTATTGGTTTTGGATTTCTCTTAGGTGATGCTTTTCCTGATGGTTTGACTTTTGCAGGGATAGGATTGATTGTTATTGGTGGCATTTTAGTGAGTCAAAAAAAGTAGTCTATGCTATAATGTGAGAGCAAAAATTTATAGGAGTGTGTAAAATGAAAATAGTATTTGTAAGTTTAGTTCTTTTGATGGGATTTGCTGGGTGTGCGTCAAAAAGTCATTATGGAAGTTATGATCAGGCAAATAGAGCAAATGATAAGGCTCAAATGCAACTGCAAAGAGATGTAAGATAGTTCTGGAAAAATCCAGAACTAAAAAGAGGAAGTGCTTATAACTCTTCTTCGTGTTTAGCTAAATACTCAGCAACACCTTCAGTTGTAGCCTTCATACCTTCGTCACCTTTTACCCAACCAGCTGGACAAACTTCACCGAACTCGTTAGTAAAAATCATAGTATCAACCATACGAATCATCTCATCAATGTTTCTTCCAAGTGGTAAGTCATTGATAACTGCATGACGAATAGTACCATCTGCATCGATTAAGAAAGAACCACGAAGTGCAACACCACCATCTAAAAGAACATCGTAAGCTTTAGAGATTTCTTTTGTTAAGTCAGCTACTAGAGGCATTTTAACACGCCCGATTCCACCCTCAGCTACTGGAGTTTCTCTCCATGCAAAGTGAGAAAATTGGCTATCTACAGAAACACCAATAACATTTACACCACGCTCTTTGAACTCTTCAACTTTGTGAGAGAAAGCGATAATTTCTGATGGACAAACGAAAGTGAAGTCTAATGGATAGAAGAAAAGTACTGTACCCTTTTCACCAAAGTTCTCACTTAATTTGAAATCTTCAACGATTTGACCGTCTGCTAAAACTGTTGTTGCTGTAAAGTCTGGAGCTTGTTTTGTTACTAACATATATATGTCCTTTTTTGTGTTTTATTTTATAAGTGAAATTTTATCGCAAATTTATTAACAAAGCTTAGCTGCATCAATCTAGTAGAATTTTTTAAGGTAGCAAAGTTTTTATAAGCCAAGTTCATTCATACAATCTACACAGTAGAGGGATTCAGGAATCAGTTTTAATCTCTCAAGTGATATCTTCTCTTCACACTCTTTGCAAACGCCATACTCTTTTGTATCTATTTTTAGGTATGCACTTTTGAGTCTATTGAGTCTCTTTTTTGCCTCTTCATATCTTTGGATAGTGATATTCTGATCGAGTTTAAGACTCTGGTGCGCTGTATTATCTAAGGTACAATCTTTTTTTATAGGTCTAAGTTGCTCCTCTAAGGTGAAAATATCTTGTGTGAGTAACTCTATCTCTTCTTTGATTGTAGTTTTGAGGAGTTCTTTATCTTTTTCTTTCATTAGTAGCTCTTTACTTTTATATTTGGAGCGTATTATACAGCTTTAATTATCTAATTTAGCAATATCTGTTATACTAAGAGTAACAAAAGTTTTCTTAAATATAGAAAAGCAGGTGAAGCGTGAAGAGAAAAAATAATTTAGAAAATGCAGAGTTATCAGAACTTGAGATTTTAAATGATGCACTCGATGCAAGTAATAAAAAAGATGTTTCAAATAAAGAGCTACTTCCAAAAAAGAGAGCTATAAACCTTACTCTTGTAGTCATTATCTCTTTAATAACACTTTTACTTATAAACTTCTCTCTTGATGTTTACCAATCTTATATTAGTATTGTATCAAGTAGTAGAGCTTTGGCTCTAGGGTATCTCTTTATATATCTGATAGCCGTTTTTGGAGTTACACTCTATCTATTTGTCTCTGTGAAGAGTTATATGAATTTAAAAAGTGCTTTTACTACGCAGGCTGAGACAGCAACTGTGAATGGTTATGAGGATGAAAAAAAAGTCTCTTTGGCTATTTTATCTCACTATAAATTGCACCAAGATGAAACAGTTCAAAAAAGGGCAACAGAACTTTATGCTCAAGTAGAAACAAACTCGCTACATAGCCCTTTTGAGAGTATAAAAACTGAAATTATCAAACCCTTAGATAAAGAGGCACTCTCTAGTGTTTACTCAAGTGCAAAGGAGGTTTCTCTTTTTACAGCCTTTGCTCCAGGCTCTGCTCTTGATTCTCTTGCTGTTATTTTTAGCTCTATGAAGTTGATGAAAAAAGTTTTTCATATCTATGGGTATAGAACAAACTTTTTTACATCGCTTTTTATTTTGAGAAAAATAGTAGAAAATGCTTCCATCGCGGCACTTGTTGAGTATGCTGATGATTCTCTGAATGACTTACTTGGAAACACCTTTGTTTCAAAAATATCGACTAAGGTTGCGCAAGGGGTTGGCAATGGTGTTTTGATGTTACGAATAGGAAATATTTTGATTCAAAGTGCAAGACCTTTTGAG
>JALSUU010000209.1 GCA_027071075.1 Sulfurimonas sp.
CTCTTTTTTTTTGAGTTTTTATTCTCATAAAGTGCAAAAAAATCTGTTTTTTGATTACTCTGTTTTCCGTAAGTCATAGCTCACCCTTTGTTATGTAATATAACAAAGATATAAGCATATTTAGTTCCAGAGTGGAACTAAAAAAGTATTTAAAATTAAATACTTACCTCTTTAATATCTGCAATTGTTAATATACTTTTATAAACATTCGCAACTAAAGCTTTTCTGTTGTTCCTAATAGCTGTATCCTCTGCATTTACCATTACATTTGTAAAGAAACTATCAAGTTCAGGTTTGAGTCCAAGTAGAGCATCAAGCTCCTCTTCATAAGAGGCATACTCTATCATAGTTACATCACTATATCTTTTAAAGAGTACTTTTTCTGCTTCCTCTTCAAAGAGTGCTGCATCAACAGTGAGTGCATCATTTAAGTTAATATCTTTTGTGATGTTCGCCACACGCTTAAAGGTAGAACTTACTTCATCAAAACCTTCTGAGTTTACAAGGTTGCTCAGTGCTTCTATTTTACGACCAAGAGCAAGGAGTTCTCTCTCTCCTGAAGCAAGAACAGCTTCAATGATAGAAGGATTTACATCATAGTAACGCTTAATACGCTCTAAGATAAAGTTCTCTAACTTCTCTAAATCTATGTTCTCATAAGAAGCTGCTAAATTTTTCATATCTTTGAGTATGTCGAATTCAAATTCAAACTCATTAATGATGCGAACAACTCCATTTACCGCACGACGCAGAGCAAAAGGATCACGAGAACCTGTTGGAATTTGATTTACACTAAAGAGTGCTAAAAGTGTATCAAGCTTAATACTCATAGCAACAACAGCACTCAGTGGAGTAGATGGAAGCTCACTATCCTCACCATCTGGTAAGTACTGCTCACTTATCGCAGTAGCTACAGCTTCATTCTCACCCTGCTCTTTTGCATAGTACCCACCCATAAGACCTTGTAGTTCTGTAAACTCATAGACCATTTCAGTCATTAAGTCTGCTTTTGCAACTCCTATAGCTCTCTCTAAGTCTGCTTTTTTACATGCAAGACCAAACTGATCAAAAAGAGTATCTGCTATTTTTGCCTCTCTGCCAATCTTATCATATACAGAACCAAGACCTTTAAAGAAAGTAATCTTTTTAAGACCCTCAGTTGAGAGTCCTGCTTTAATGTCGTTATCCCAAAAGAAGAGTGAATCTGCTAAACGAGGACGCAATACAACTTCATTTCCTTTGACTACTTCACTAAAGTCATCTGTAAGAGCATTCGATACAACGATAAACTTGTTTATAAGCTTGCCATCTTTATAGACTGGAAAATACCGCTGATGCTCTTTCATAGAAGTTACAATAACCTCAGGAGGGAGTCTTAAAAATGTCTCATCAAAAGAGCCTAAAAGTGCAGTAGGATTTTCAGTAATCGCAACAACCTCTTCAAAGAGTTCTTCATCTATCTCTATAGTAAGGTCGTTTTCTACTTCTATCGCTTTAAAATCACTTCTAATCTTTGTAGCACGCTCTTCAGCGAAGAGTGTCACGCCACCCTCTTTTAAAACTTCAAAATACTCTTTCGCTCCACTAATCTCAGTAGGACCAAACTTACTAATACGATGCACAAAAGTCTGTTTCGCAGATTCTACACCAAAAAGAGTCATAGGCACTACTGCATCATTTAACATAACATTGACCCATCTTATAGGACGGATAAAACTCTCACTTGAACTTCCCCATCGCATAGACTTACCAAAATCTAAAGATTTAAGCCATTTTTCTATTATCTCAGGTAAAAGTTCTACTGATGATTTTCCCTTTACATCTTTTTTATAGTAAAGAAC
>JALSUU010000210.1 GCA_027071075.1 Sulfurimonas sp.
TTTTTGGATATGCGCCCGATATGCTTACCGGACCATACATATACTCTATTTGTAGATTGTTCTTAAGATAGGCACCTATTCCCTGCCAGAGATAGTCGAGTGCGCGTGAGCCCCAGTATTTCGGCTGCACAAAGCTGCGTCCGAGTTCTATGGCATTTTCTAAATAAGGAAGCAGGGCATCATTATACTCAAAGAGTGTTGTCGTATAGAGGGCATTTTGTGAGTAACGTTCTAAAATGTTTTTGCACTCCGCAATGCGGTAGGCACCAACAATTTCAAGTGCATCTTCATCCCATAAAATAATATGTTTATAGTAGCGGTCATATTTGTCTATGTCGCGTTTTTTATTTACTCCTTCGCCTACTTTTCTAAAAGATATCTCACGAAGGCGTCCTATCCCATTGAGAACACTTGAGTTGTTCGATGACCATTCATAGAGATAGATTTTTTTGTTATCTTTGGTATGTCCAAGCAGCTGAGAGTTCTTTAACTCTTTTTTTATCGCTCTTGAGTCTTCAGGAAGGGCAATGGCTTTTTGTGTAGTAAAATAACTCTCTCCTTTTTTGAGACTATAGAGATGCTTTTTGTAAAGAGATATGAGTTTCGCTGTTGGAATGCCTTTTGGTACGATATTTTCATAAGGAATTATCTCACCGGCGATGATCTCAATGCTTTTGCCTTTTTTCTTGAACATTTCATGAGAGAGCAGCAGCATAGAGAGCTTCTTATTGAGTGTCGATACAGAGTAAAATGTCTTAGAGTTCTTCCCGCCAATGTACATAGGGAGTATAGGTGAGCTGCTGCGTTTAGCAAAGTTTAAAAACCCTTTATGCCATTTTTTGTCTTTCACACCTGTCGGTGTAGCACGGCTTACTTCACCTGAGGGGAAGATGATGACAGCTTCTTCATTGTTTAGTGCATCATATATCTTGGAGATATTACTCTTTGCCTGCTGTGCTTTGAAGTTGTTTATGTCAAGCAGTATCGGTCGTAGAGGAGCGAGTGTATTTAAAAAGTCATTTGCAACGACTTTGATGTCTTTTCTGACGCTGCTTATAAGTTTAATGAGGCAGAGTGCATCGAGTGCCCCAAGAGGATGGTTGGCAATGATGACAACTTTTCCACTTGATGGAATATTTTCTATATATTTATCAGAAATTGTATAACCAAATTGCAGATCATCAAGAGCATTTTCTATAAACTCAAATGCATCTAAGTGATTATTCTCGTGTAAAAAATCATTGATATAGCTTTCATGGATTATAGCATCTGTAAATTTTGAAATGGCACCTTTTATAATTTTGTTATTTTGTAGTTTTGGATACTTTTCTTGTATAATTTTTTCAACATCAATCATCAAGTGACTCCTCTTTGTTGTGTTGAAAAATTATAGTAAAGAGTGGTTACACGGAGATTACGAAATGATTATATCTTTTTTTCTTTTGTCTTTGCAAAACCTGCACCTTTTTTTGTTTTTGCTTGGAGTTGTAAATTTTCAACCTTGGTTTTGTAGTCCATACTTTTTGCATGCATTACGGCAAAACATTGTGCAATGACGGCAATCGTATTTGGCACTTCTCCCTTTTTTTTGTAGGACTGAATGTTCTTTTCACTTACTTTTATAAGTTTACTAAATTTTGGCAGGCTAATCTCTGCATCAAGCAACAGCTTTTTAAAGTCTATAAATGTCATCTTTTTGCTCCTAAAGTGAAACATATTATAGTTATTTATGCCTTAACTCTATATTTTATAGAGATTTTATTGACAAGTATAAATTTATTATATATAATAGTCATAATTTATTACTAAATAGTAATAAAAT
>JALSUU010000211.1 GCA_027071075.1 Sulfurimonas sp.
TAGGTGGAAAAGAGAGCGTAACGGCTTCCATTCCTCTCACTGTACGAGTACCTGTTGCATAGAGGTTATCAAAAAAGAGAGAATTTTTTGCAATTGCATCAAGATGAGGCGTAAGATTTTTCTTGTTGCCATAAATACCCATATACTCAGCACTCATACTCTCAATCATAATAAAAATAATATTCTTTTTTTTCTCTTCAATCGATGCAATAATACTCTTTGGAGTCTTTTCATCAAAGCCTTCTAATTTTTTTAAGTTAGTAAAAACTTCTTTTTTATCTAAGGTCTTAAAAAACTCACTGTATGGAAGTTCATTATGTCTAAATGCTGAAAAAATAGAGTAAGTTCCATTTTTTGCAAGTTCATTATTGTATATATTATTAGAAATATTTGAGAGTCCTTGTTTATCAAACATATTAAAAATAATTATTGGTAGAAGAAGTAGAACTCCTGCTGTAGTTGCTCTAGACTTTAAAGTGGTTCTATCTTCATCTATAAAAAACTCTTTTCTAAAGAAGTAAGTAATTCCAAGACTTAGAATAAAAATGGTACTTAAAATAGCTGGAAGAGGGTAAGACTCTTCTATATTATGGATAACTTCATGTGTATAAACAAGATAATCAACAGCAATAAAGTTAAATCTTTTTCCAAACTCTTCCCAAAAGAAATATTCACTGACACTATTAAAAATCATTGCAAAAAAGATTGTCGCAACTACTATGTAAAGGAAAAGCTTATGTGCTTTAGAGTTATAGATTTTTGTAGGAATCAAAAAGAGATAAATCACTAAGGGAATAAAATAATAAAAAGTAGTAAGTAAATCATAAAAAGAGCCTACACTGAACATTTTTACTAAAGTGATAATGTTTAAATCTACACTACTTATATCAACAAGCAGTAAGAGAGTTCTTGTAAGAAAGCTAACAATTAAAAAACTGATTATCAATGAGTAGAGAAGTTTAAAACGGTTTGAAGATTTTATAGTCAATAGAAGTCCTTATATACGGAATAAATTTAAATAGATAGAATAATATCTTTTTTTATCTTTTATTCTGATTATGATAAAAGTTTTATGAGTAATATCTATTAATATTAAATAGAAAGTTTATAATTTTAAGAGAATAATCAATACCTAATATTTTTTGTGCTAATATAAGCAATCATTAGACTTCTGTCATAATCTGAGATATATCTAGTCTAGGTTATGACAGAAGTCTATCAAATTATTCGCAAGGTTTTTAGATGGATTTAGGTACGGTTATTGGTATGGTTTTAATCATGGTGCTCCTTTTGGGTGCCATGACTATGGGTGTTGGAGTAGGTGCCTATATTGATATTCCTTCTGTTTTAATTGTTGTTGGTGGTAGTATTGGGGCATTGATGATTTCATTTAAACCAGGACAGATGAAGCAGTTTACAAAAATCTTTAAAATAGCAATTAGTCCAGGAGAAGGTGATCCTGCTGAACTTATTAAAAAGCTTGTTGAATTTGCTACAAAAGCGAGAAAAGATGGTATTTTGGCGCTTGAGAGTGAAGTAAATAGTGAAGAGAATGAATTTTTGAAAAAAGGGCTCTCAATGGCGATTGATGGGAGTGAACCTGATACGATTCGTGAACTCTTAGAGATAGATATGGAACAGACAAGCTCTCGTCATAAGATTCATGGAGCTATCTTTAATCAGTGGGCTGGTCTTGCTGGAGCTATGGGTATGGTTGGAACACTTATTGGTCTGGTTGCTATGCTTCTTAATATGGCAGATCCATCAGCTATTGGTCCATCAATGGCAGTTGCTCTCCTTACCACCATGTATGGTGCGATTATTGGAAATGTTTTTGGTACACCTATTTACAATATATTGGCGATTAGAAATGATGATGAGACTATGTTGAAAGAGATGATTGTTTCTGGTATTATGTCTATCCAATCAGGTGATGCACCCCGTGTTTTAGAAGCAAAACTACTTGCTTACTTAGCACCAGTTGATCGTGTTAGTCAGTTTGATTAGGAATTTTATAAATGGCTAAAGATAAATGTCCCGAATGTGAAGAGTGTCTCCCTGCTTGGCTAGCTGCCTTTGGTGATCTTATGTCACTCCTTCTTTGTTTCTTCGTTCTTTTGCTCTCTATGTCAAGTATGGATGCGAAGAAAATATCAGAAGCCATTGGTTCACTCTCTGGAGCGATGAGTGTTCTTGAGGGTGGAACAAAAACAGAAATATCTCAACAGCGTATTCAGGAATCTACACCAATTGAGTCTCAAGATGAGACAAGTGAGCTTGTCAACAGAGTGCAACAAGCTGCAGGTGATGCAAATGAGATGATGGAACAGACGCAAGGTCCTACTATTACCGTAGAAGAGGGGCAAGAAGGATTTAGTATAAAACTTCCCGCTGCGCTTCTTTTTAAAGAGGGGAGTGCTACTATTGAAAATCAAGATGCACTTCTTTTTTTAAAGCGTATGGCGCTTATTATCGAAGAGTTGCCAAATGAGATGGAAGTAAGTGTTCAAGGGTATACCGATGAGGGTGCTCCTAGCACACGCAGTCCTTTTAAAGATAATTGGGAACTCTCAACAGCAAGAGCACTCTCTGTTTTACATGAACTTCTTTTGGATGGTGTTGATCCAAAGAGAATGAGTGCAGCCGGATATGCCGAGTATCATCCTGTTGCTACAAATGCTACAGCCACAGGTCGTGCAAAAAATAGAAGAGTTGAACTTCATTTTTATGGACAAAAAGATGAAAAAAGTGCAAAAGCAAAAATGTCAGTTTTAGATAAGGCTGCAGCTAAGTAATGGTTAAGTTACTCTCTCTCTTTCTCTTTTTGAGTGCCACTCTCTTTGGCGGGGAGAGTGTAACTATACCCACTATGAATTTTTCACTCTCTGCCCCAGATACGCCGCAACAGCTTGTATCTTCTCTTAATGTTTTAGTTGTATTAACACTTCTTTTCTTAGCGCCCTCCATGGTGCTTGTGATGACAACTTTTACGCGTTTTGTGATAGTTTTTGGTTTTTTACGCCAAGCTATGGGTACGCAACAAGTTCCCCCTACACAGCTTTTAGTAATGCTTGCTATGATTTTGACATTTTTTGTAATGGAGCCAGTGGGAACAAAGGCTTATGAAGCAGGTATAAAACCCTATCTTGCACAGGAAATAGGGTATGAAGAAGCATTTACGAAAACAACGCTTCCTTTTAAGACCTTTATGATTAGAAATACAAGAGAGAAAGATTTAGCTCTTTTTTTCCGTATAAGAAAGATGGAAAATCCTCAAACTGTTGCAGATGTTCCACTCTCAATAGTAATTCCTGCTTTTGTGATTAGTGAAATGAAAACAGCTTTTGAGATTGGTTTTTTACTATTTTTGCCATTTTTGGTAATTGATATGGTTGTTGCATCAATTCTTATGTCTATGGGTATGATGATGCTCCCACCTGTTATGATATCCTTACCCTTTAAGATACTTGTGTTTGTGCTGATAGATGGATGGAATTTACTTATTGGTAATTTAATTGCCTCGATAAAATAGGAGAGAGATTTGAATTGTAAACATTTTGGAGAGTGTGGTGCTTGTAGAGTTTATGAAAATGGCTACGATGGACAACTGCGTGAAAAATTAGAACTCAATCAAGAGCGTTTTAAAACTTTTTATAGTGGTGATATCTCTGTTTTTTCATCTCCTGATGCACACTATCGAGCAAGAAGTGAGTTTAAACTTTGGCATGAGGGTGATGATATTCACTATGCTATGAACAATGCTACAAAAGATGGTGTGATACTTGTAGAGGAGTGTCCTCAAGTGAATGAATATATTGCATCATTAATGCCAAAGTTACTCAAGCAAATCAAATCCAAAGATATAGACTTTAAACTCTTTGGCATTGATTTTTTAAGTTCTAGTAGTGGTGAGATTGTGATTTCAATGCTCTATCATAGAAGACTTGACTCAGAGTGGGAGATACTTGCAAAAGAGATAGCTCAAGAGTTGGGTATCTACATAATAGGTAGAAGTAGAAAACAAAAAGTTGTTATTGGGCAAGACTTTATAACAGAAACCCTTTCCATTGAAGATAAAGCGTACAAATTTAACTATATAGAAAATAGTTTTACGCAACCAAATCCTCGTGTTAATGAGCAGATGGTTACTTGGGCTTTAGAAAAATTTTCAAATGCAAAAGATGATTTACTTGAGCTTTACTGTGGCGCTGGGAACTTTACGATACCCTTTGCTACACAGTTTAATAAGGTTTTAGCAACTGAAATATCAAAGTCCTCAATCAATGCAGCCAAAGCAAATATGTTACTTAATGATATAAAAAACATAGAGTTTGTGCGTATGAGTGTAGAAGAGTTTGTAGAAGCACTTGATGGTGTTCGTGAATTTAGACGGATGAAAGATATAAATATTGCAGAGTACACTATTAATAGTATCTTTGTAGATCCCCCAAGAAGTGGAATGGATGCAATTTCTTGTGCGTTTTCTGCACGCTATGAGCATATACTTTATATATCTTGTAATCCCCAAACCCTTGTTCGAGATTTAGATATACTATGCCAAACACATGATGTAGAAGATATGGCTCTCTTTGATCAATTTCCCTATACACATCATGTAGAGATGGGTGTGAAACTCATTAAAAAAGGTTCTGTATGAAGAGAATAATTTTTACAACACTCCTTCTTTTAAATCTCTCTCATGCAGATGAGATAGAGAGAATAGAGTCTATTGTAGGTGATATAACTGAGTTAAAAAAAGATTATAAACTGACAGAAAAAGAGAAGCAAAACTATCTCAAAGAGCTAAAAGCAAGTCAAATAGAGAATGCAAATTTAAAAAGTGATTTAGAGCTTTATAGTGATTTTACAAAAAAAGAAGAATCCTATAAAAACCGTATAAAAAATTTGGAAACTCAATTAAATAGCCTTAAAAAAGAGCTAAAAACCAAAGAGTTGCAGATAGACACAAAAGAGATTGTTGTTGCAAAGTGTTTGAATTCTCAAAGAGAAGAGACAAATAGCTTTCCAAAATTACAGATGAAAGAAGAGTATCAAGAGACACAAGATAGTGAAATTAGGTACTTTAAAGCGAGTGCATTTCGGCTCAAAAAACAAGCTACTATTTATGATGCAGTGAATGGTCAAAATGTAGCCGAGTGGGAAGATGCAAGATCATTTACTTCAAATCAAAGAACAGATAACTGGATAAAAATCACAGGCTACTTTGTAAATAAACAGTGGCAACCTGCATCAAAAGAGATGTGGATAGAAGCAGGCGATGTAATGATTAGAAAAAGTGTCGAGCAGTAATGAAAAAAATTCTAATAATAAGTGATGGTTCTCTAGGCGAACATTTTATTCAGCGTGTTAGTGAAACTTATACAAGTGAAAATATTTACTATGTAGTACAAACAAAAGCAACAGAATTTGAAGATATAAATCCCGCGCGTTTTAAATTTTATGAGTTTGATCCAACGAGTCTCTATAAACTTGCAAACTTACTAAAAATGGAGTTTATTCAAGTCTTTATAGCGATGGACTCTCAGCTTGATGTAGAAAATACTCTTAAAAATATTCGTGCCATTAAAAAACAGTTACGCGTGATAGTATTAAATAAATGGAATATGAAAAATGAAGATGCAAATGTTATCTTTGTAAATAGTGATGAACTTATTGCATCAAGACTTTTAGATTATCTTCCAAATGTTCCCGTAATTGCTCAAAATGTTGGGCTTGGTGAGGGTGAGATAATGGAAGTTCTTGTGCCTTTTGGAAGTTCCTTCATCTATAGGCATATTGGGGCAATTGAGCAGAAAAATTGGCGAATTGTAGCAATATATAGAAATAGAAAACTAATTATGCCATCACGAAGAAAGATGATTCAGCCAAATGATTTACTTGTGTTAGTTGGAGAACCTGCAGTTTTAAAGTCCGTATACCGTGCTATTAAAAGGGAACTTGGACAATTTCCTGAACCTTTTGGAACAAACTTACTCCTTTACATAGATATGGATATAGTAAATCATAATACCATAAGAGAATCTGTGCGTCGTGCGCTCTATCTTCATAAAGAGTTCAAGCATGATCTCATCATAAAAGTGGCAAATCCCTCCTGTATTGACATTCTCCAGCATATTAAAAGTCTGCGTAGTATGAATGTTGTTGTTGATATAGATTATGATAGTGTGAACTTGAAAGAGACTTTCTTTAACGATATAAAAGCCTATCATGTTGGTTTAGTGATAATTTCTAAAGAGATGTTTAGTGATCTGTATATACGAAATGCTATGTATGAAGCACATGTTCCTGTACTTAAACTCTCTGACAAAAGATTTTCAACGCTGAAAGAAGCTTCTTTAATACTCTCTGATAATCGAGATTTAGAGAAAATATCTGC
>JALSUU010000212.1 GCA_027071075.1 Sulfurimonas sp.
TAGCATATCTACTCTCATCTTCCCTACTCACACTATCTATCACCTTTTGTAAAACCATCAAATCATAGGCGACACCAAGACCAAGTTTTTTTATCGCTTTTATAAAGTTTTTTGGAAAGAGAAGTTTGCCATTTGGTGCTTTTAACTTTACAAAACACTCTTTGAAACTTACCTCTTCTCCATCAAAAACATCTTGGGTCATTATGCTGAGATGCTGTTTATCTATAGCATCAATCACTGCAGACTCTAACTCATTTGGACTGATATTCTCTTCTTGTGATTTTGTTTTTAAGCTTCTTCTTTCATCTTGTATCTCAAAAAGATTTTCTACTAGATAGTCTAGATCTTTCGAGTAGGCTGTATCATTTACTGAAGCACTTATATTTACTTCAATATCTCCAACCTTAAACTCATTTGACTTTAAACACATAAGCTCTAAAATAGTTGTGTAAGAGTCCTTAGAACCATCTAGTCCCATAATAAAATCTCCACCTTTGATATGCCCAAGAGGAAAGTTTTCAATCTTTTGTGCTTTAAGATACTCATTTATCCAGATTACTGTTTCCTCTATAACTTTATCCCCATTTTTCATACCATACTGATTATTTATATCATTAAGATTATCTATACTAATGAGTATGAGCGTAGTTACTTCGTTTTTTTTAATCTCTTTTTTAAGGTACTTAAAAAGATACTCACGAGTAAATGTTTTACTCACATCATCAGTAATCCTCTCATTAAAACCATTATAAATAAGATAGAGAAAAAAGTAGATGCTAAAGACTAAGAGTATAAGTGATTCGACATAAAATGATGCCTGCAAGGTTCGAGAGTTTTCTATAAATGTGTGAATGACAAAAGCGATTATAAGAGCAAAGATGGGGAGTCCCATTCTAAGTGCTAACCTAAAACGGTACTCACGCTCTTTTGTTTGTGCAAGTAACATCTAAAACTTTACACATCTAAGTGTTTAACATCTTTTGCATGTGTTTCGATGTAGTTACGACGCGGTTCCACTTCATCACCCATAAAGAGTGTAAATGCATCAGAAGCAACTTCTGCATCTTCAATGGTAACCTGAAGTAAAACACGGTTTTCAGGAGTCATAGTTGTCTCCCAAAGTTGATCAGGATTCATCTCACCAAGACCTTTGTAACGCTGAATATAGGAGCCTTTTCTAGCATACTCTTTGATGCCTTCTAAAACTTCTAAAATATCATCATCAAAAGAGAGTTCCCACTCTTGAATCTTTTTGAAAACAAAATCTGCCTCTGTAAAGTGTGGTGCAGTAAAGAGATCATCATTTATAAGTAACTCTTCCATACCACCCTTTGTTTGTACAAAAAGGTGTACTTCATTTGTCTCTTCATTGATAGTTTTTGTAAGAATGTTATTCTCAATAGAGTTTAAAAACTCTTCAGATTTTTTAAACAAATCATTTGCACCAAGAGCAATCAAATCTGGGTTCTCTATAAAGTGACGAATCAAAGCAACAAGAGCATAACGACGCTCGAGTGCAGCTAAACTTCCAGCATAATGATCTACCATTTTAAAGTAAGAGAGAAGATCATTGTGTCCTAGAGTTTGATTCTCTAAAGAGTCTATACCATTGTCAATCAAAAAGTCATTCATCTCTCTGTCATCTTTAAAGTAGATCTCTTTTTTACCCTTTTTATAACGGTAGAGTGGTGGTTGTGCAAGATACAAGTACCCTTTTTCAACTACATCACGGAAATGTCTAAAGAAGAAAGTAAGAAGAAGTGTCTGGATGTGGCTACCATCAACATCGGCATCGGTCATGATGATGATTTTATGATAACGGAGTTTCTCTTCCTTATACTCTTCACCAATCCCACAACCCATAGCGGTAATCATATTTGTAATCTCATCTGATTTTAAAACTTTCTCTAAACGCGCTTTTTCAACATTTAAAATCTTACCTTTAAGTGGTAAAATAGCCTGAAAAACACGGTCACGACCCATCTTCGCAGAACCACCCGCAGAGTCCCCTTCCACGAGATAGATTTCACAAATACTTGCATCTTTACTTTGACAATCAGCTAACTTACCAGGGAGAGTTCCTACTGACATATTGTCTTTTCTTCGCGTTAGCTCTCTTGCTTTTTTCGCAGCTTCACGACCACGAGCAGCCATTAAAGCCTTACTTACTATAGCCTTTGCCTGAATAGGATTCTCTTCAAAGTACTTTGAGAGAAGTTCATAAGTCTGCTTCTGAACAAGTGGTCTTACATAAGTATTTCCAAGTTTACCCTTTGTTTGTCCCTCAAACTGAGGCTCAGGAACACGAGCAGAAACGATGGCAATCAAACCCTCTTTTACATCATCACCAGATATCTTTACATCTTTCTCTTTAGCAGCACCATTTTTCGAGTTGTAGTTAGAGATAACACGCGTGAGTCCAGCACGAAAACCTGCCTCGTGTGTACCACCGTTTGGCGTTCTAATGTTGTTGACAAATGATGCAAGTTTTTCATCATAGGCATCGTTATACATCAGTGCTACATCAAACTCTATATCTTCAACTTTTGCACTAAATGAAAAAACATCAGCCACTATAGTTTTTTTGTTCATATCTGCAACATACTGAGCTATACCACCCTCAAAGTGATACACCTCTTTGTTGCCTGTTCTTTCGTCATTAAATTTTATAGTTATAAATGGATTTAAGTATGCAAGTTCTTTAAATCTCTTCGCTAAGTACTCATACTCAAAAGTAATAGTATCAGTAAAGATGCTAGGATCTGCTATAAACTCTATAGTAGTACCTGTTTTACGAGTAGTTCCAGTTACTTCTAAAGCTTTTTGAGGAATACCCTCTTTAAAGTCCTGCTCAAAAATCTCACCCTCACGGTAAATAGTCATGTGCAAGTCAGCAGAGAGTGCATTTACAACCGAAACACCAACCCCATGCAGACCACCAGAGACTTTATAAGTATCTTTATCAAACTTACCACCAGCATGTAAAACTGTAAGAACAACAGTTGCTGCACTCATCCCCTCAGTTGGGTGCATATCTGTAGGAATACCACGACCATTATCGCTTACCTTACAAGTCCCATTTTTTGTAAGTGTAACTGTGATAGTATCACAGTATCCAGCCATCGCCTCATCTATAGAGTTATCAATAACCTCATAAACTAAGTGATGCAGACCACGATGACCAGTATCACCAATATACATACCAGGTCTTTTTCTAACTGCTTCTAATCCCTTAAGGACTTTAATATTACTCGCACCGTAATTTTCCATTTATAACTCCGTACAACTTTTTTGCATTATTGTGGCTATTTTATCTAAGTTTTACTAAAAGAAAGATTTATAAAGCTTTTTTTAACACGCTAATGGTTACACTAAACTAAATTTAATAGAGAATGAGTGATGCAAAAACCACAATTAAATCTTCTAATTATCCTTTTTTTTATCTCTTCACTCTCACTTTTTGCTGAGGAGTGGCAACTTAAAAATGCTTACTTTCAAACAGAAAACGATGCAGACTTTAGAGATGATGCAGCCTATAGTTATGGAGGAAAGATAGGAGCACTTTTTTACAGAGAAGAGAGTAGTGACTCTTTTATGCACATCCCCTTTAGTGATTATAAAAAGAGTGAAAACTATATCTCTTTCTCTTTTGCACATCAACTCTATACCCCAAAAGATTTAAATGAATCAAAACTTTTAGTAGATGATAGACCCTATGCTGGATATATGTACCTTCAAGGTGCTCTGCATCAAGTAAAAAACAACTCCCTAATCTCCCTTACAACACAAGTAGGCATCATAGGTTCTTCATCAAAGATGGAGAGTGTACAAAAATTTATACATGACCTTATAGGCTCTCCCTATCCAAAAGGCTGGCAAAATCAAATAAAAGATGAGTTTATTTTACAACTTAACTTTTCTCGCAAAGAGTATTATAAATTAGAGGATATCTATGGATACGATGCAGTGCTTCTCCCTGAGTATGGTTTTGAGTTAGGAAATGCTTCTACAAGAGTCTATGCTTCTACGCTCTTTCGATGGGGAAAAAATGTTCCTAAAGATTTTGGAGCTTTTCTCATAGATAATACAAGTACATCAAAAATTCCACTCCATAATAAAAACAAAGAGCATAAAAAATGGCGATACTATCTCAACTTTTCACTCAGAGCAGATGCAATAGCAAAAAATATTTTTCTTGATGGAAACAGCTTTAAAAAGAGTCATAGTGTAGAGAAAAATAATTTTATTTTAGATGGAGGGTATGGTTTTTCTATTGCCTATAAACGATTTAGCTTTGATTATCTCAGACGCCATACTTCTAAAGAGTTTAAAACCCAAGATAAATATTATAGTTATGGTTCTTTTCTTTTCTCTTACTCATATTAATACTCTAAATTAATTATAACACCATAATCATAGTTACTAAACTGTTGTGGTTTTTGAAGTGCTTTGTTATAGTTACTTAATTTTCTGCTATTGTAAAGCTGATAGGTTTGAAATCGCATAGTAAGAGAAATATCAAAAAATCCTCCTATTGAATTTGCTATATTTCCAAGTGGATCTATGGCAAAATAAGCAAAATTTCCTAAATACTTTGAACTCAAAATAGCACCATGGTTTTTATCTATTTCACTCTCAAGATAGTACATATACTCTCCCATTAAAGAACCAATAACAGGTGTAGAGATAAGATCTTGTATGGAAGGTATCTCAGCAAACGCTTCATATCCATACTCCCAAACAATTGATGAGACAAAGACAGAGTACATAAAAGATCCAAATGGACTCAAACCATCATTTCTAGCCATAGTATAGTACCAAGCACCAGAGAGAGGATGCCCAACATAGTTTATAAAAAACTCATCTTCATCCCAAACAGGACCAGCAGCTACATGCTCTTTCCATCTATCTGTTAAAGATTTATCTTCTAAAGCACTTAAATCCCATTTGCTTATAGACTCTGGAAGTGCCACTAAGACACCGATAGCAGTAATAAGAGTTAGTTGTAAATAAGCGGTATCTTCAATAAGATTTTTTTGAGGGCTTGAGAGGTTTTTATTTACATTTATATTTTTACCTATGTAATCTTTATAAATATCTGCATCTAAAGGTAAAAAGTTTTGTTTTAAAAGTTGTTTGTTTTGATAGCTATTTATCTCTTTTATAAGAGAGTCACTAAGATTTTGATTATAGTAAAAGTGCTCTTTTTTTAGACTAAAATTTGCAAAAAGAACTATTTTAGTTAAAAAAAGAAGTATTAAAAATTTTATAATAAAAACCTAATGATTAGATTACTATTGGCATTACCACAGTTATGAAATTCTCATCACTTAAAATAAATGGAAGATTTCCTTCATTAAGTCCTATACTAAACTCAGAACTATTTATAGAGTTTAAAAAGTCTAAAAGATAGCGTGAGTTGATAGCTATAGAAAATGCTTCACTAAATCCTGTACTAAATGCTATCTCTGTTTTTGCTTCAATGTTATCATCACTTAAAGACTCAAATGTAATAGTGTTGTTTAAAAAGGTAATTTTTACATCACTAGAGATAGTAGTTATCTGTTTTATAGAGTCTATCATTAGAGCTTTAGGGAGTAGTAAATTACTTTTAATCTCTTTAGGGATGATTCTTGAGTACTCAGGAAACTTACCATTTATAAGTTTTGTAAAAAATGTATACTGTTGTGAATGAATAATAAGGTTTGTATCATCATAATAAAGCTCTATATTATCAAAGAAAAGTTTTTGAATCTCTACAATAGCTTTTTTAGGAATAATGATACTTAGTTCATTTTGACTCTCATTTGTAACATTTACAACAGCTAATCGTCTTGTATCTGTTGATGCAAAGTTAATAGAGTTTGACTGTATATCTATAAGAGCACCGTTAAGCTCAAATTTTGGATTATTAGTATCTATAGCAGGAGTAATTTTTTTGAGTGATTCTATAAGAGTGTGAGACTCTATAGAGATACGCGCTTTACCCTCATAAGATGGAAAAGATGGAAAATCATTATGAGAGAAGGTAGGGAGTTTAAAGTTAGAGTGTCCTTGTGAAATATGTAAGATAGAGTTTTTAACCTCTAAGTCTATGTTTCCATCTTTAAGTATTCTAACGATATCTAAAAATTTTTTACCATTAGCTGTGATACTTCCCTCTGTTTGTATAGTAACACTATCAGTTGATACCATAAAACCTATCTCTAAGTCAGTAGCTTTTGCTGTTAAAATATTATTTGTAGCATTAAGGTAGATATGTGAAGTTATTTGAGAAGTATCTTTTTTTTCAAGAAAAGGACCTGCATGAATAAGTATGTTTTCAAGTATTGATTTACCAATAGTTATAATCATTTAAATTTCCCTATTATATTATATAATTTTAGTAAGTAGTAGTAGGGGGGTGTGAATAAGTGAAAAACCCATTTACAACCCTAATACAGCACTTTTTTTAGTGTGAATTGAAGATAGAACTCTATTCACATCTATTCACATTCGTAATTATATCTTTTTTTTTATAATTTATATATTTAAAACCAAATACAAATTATTTTATAATATCTTACTAGTATCGAATTTTGTATTTTTTTACATAATAAAACATTATTTTGCTAAAATTTTGTATAGGATGAGAGTGGCTTTTATTCGCTACAGAGGCTGTTTTGGGGGGGTAAAGACATTATAAAGACAAAATTTTATGCTACACTTACAAGATAAATTTAAAAAAGGATGTTTATGTTCTCTTTATCTAATGTAAGTATGAAGGTAAAAGTTTTAGGGCTTTTCCTCATCCCAACACTCGCACTTATCTATCAGGTCTCAGTAAGTTCTCTTGAAAAGTATGACACTTTACAAGAAGACAAGGTGACAAAAAATTACATAGAACTCTCTATAGCCCTCTCCTCTTTTGTGCATGAGTCACAAAAAGAGCGTGGTATGACTGCGGGCTTTTTAGGCTCACATGGGAAGAAGTTTGGAGATACTCTGCCAACACAAAGAGTAGCAACTGATGCAAAGGCTAGTGCACTTCGCACTGAGGTACAAGAGATGAAAGCAGATGCTTCAGATGAATCTACAACATTTGTAGATGAGTTAGATACTGCTATGAACAAACTCTCTAATCTTGCATCACTACGCTCACAAATCACAAACCAGTCCATACCAAAAGCAAAAGCCATAGCTTTTTACACTACTATGAACAAGATGATGATAGACACAATAGCTTCTATCTCAAAAGAGTCTTCAAGTGCTAATGTAGTAGAGGCTCTGAGTACTTATGTAAACTTCTTACGAGCAAAAGAGAAGATGGGAGTAGAGCGTGCAGTGGGAACAGGTGCTTATGCAGTAAAAGCTATGAACCTAAGCTTGAAACTAAAGTTCTCCTCTCTTCGTGCACAGCAGGATGCTTTTTTGGAAGGTTATCTTACTCTTGCCTCAGAGAAGATGATAAGAGAATTTAGAGCAATAGAGTCAGACACTACTTTCTCTGCTGTAGATACAATGGCAAAAATACTGCTTGATGCAAGTAAACCTGAAGATTTCACTGTTAGTGCAAATGAATACTTTAAGGCTATTACCCAGAAGATAAATCTTATGAAGTCTGTTGAAGATAAAATCTCAACAGAGATAATAGAAAATATAGATAAAGAGACAGATGAAAATGAAACAGAACTTTTTGAGTTAGTGATTTTAAATATCATTATAGTTGTTCTCTTGCTTATAATGGGAGTTATAGTTGTTATGAGCATCGCTAAGGTAGTGTCGAGTTTACAAAATCATATGCAAAAAATAGCCCAAACTAAAGACCTTACACTTATCTGTAAGATGGTATCTAACGATGAGTTGGGACAAATTGCTAAAGAGCTCAATACTCTTATAGCATCTATTCATGGACTTGTTGCAGATGCGAAGAGCTCCTCAAGTGAAAATGCTGCCATTGCACATGAACTCTCTACAACTGCCATCGGTGTAGGAAACAATGTCGAGCAGTCTGTAAGTGTGGTTAATGCAGCCAATGAAAAAGCTGCAAACATAAAAACAGATATGGCAAACTCTGTGCATGAAGCACAAACTTCTAAAGAGGATATCATCAGAGCAAATGAGAACCTTGAAGAGGCAAAAGAAGAAATCATCAAACTTACTCACAATATGCAAGAGAGTGCCGAGAAAGAGAGTGAGCTTGCAGAGCAGATGGAGAGACTCTCTAGTGAAGCAACTCAGGTAAAAGAGGTACTTGATGTCATCTCAGATATCGCTGACCAGACAAACCTCTTAGCACTCAATGCAGCCATAGAAGCTGCTCGTGCAGGGGAACATGGACGCGGTTTCGCCGTAGTTGCTGATGAAGTGCGTAAACTTGCAGAACGCACACAAAAGTCTCTTACAGAAATAAACGCGACTATAAATGTCATCGTACAGTCTGTAACAGATGCTTCGGGAAATATGAGTGCAAATGCACAAGATATTCAAGCACTTGCTAGTGTCTCTAGTGAAGTAGAAGCAAAGATAAATGAGACAGTAGCCCTTGTAAATGATGCAGTAAGTGCAACTGATAAAACAGTTGAGAGTTTTGAAGTCTCCGGTCGTGATGTAGAAGCTATAGCCTCACAGGTCAACGAGATAAATGAACTCTCTTCACAAAATGCGAGAAATGTTGAAGAGATAGCTGCTGCTGCTGAACACCTTAATTCTATGACAGATAATCTTCATACACAACTTGAAACTTTTAAAACAGACTAAAATTTTACTCATAGGAGCCTCAACAGGAGGTCCCTCTGAGATAGAAAAAATCATCAACTCCCTGCCTCCTCTACAGACTGCACTTGTCGTTGTAGCACAGCATATGCCAGAGCTGTTTTTAAAAAACTTTGCAAAAACACTGCAGAGAAAAAGCAAAAATCCTCTTATCTGTATTGCTGAAAAAACAGAGCTTGAAGAGGGAAAAATCTATCTCTCTAAGGAGACAATGTCTCTAGATGCAGAGAGTTTGGAGTTTAAAAAACCAAGTGATAAAGGCTTTTATAACCCAGATATAGAGATACTTTTTAGCTCTTTTGTACCCTTAGCAAGAGAGTATGAGGTAATGGCAGTTATCTTAACAGGCATAGGAACTGATGGCTCAAAAGCAGCACTTAGTTTGAGTAAAGAGGGTGCTAGAGTCTTAACTGAAGATGCAGCAAATAGCATAGTAGATGGGATGCCAAGTGCAGTACGAAAAAATGTTTTAAAAGCTGAGGCATACTCTTTAGCAAAAATTATAGAAGAGATAGGAGAATTTTGTGTTTAGTTTTTTTAAGAAGAAAAAGCAGAGTGAAGAAGTTGAGGAAACTTTAGATGTAGTTTGCGACTATGAAGATGTTTCTAAGGTGATGCGCTACTTTGAAAAAGAGACAGGTATTACCTTTGAGCAACAGCAAAACATTCTCAAAAATAAACTCACACTCTTTTGTAAAAACAACAAGATATACTCTTTCACTGCACTCTTAAACTTGGTAAAGAGTGATGCTGAGATAAAGCAAAAACTTATCAATCTTCTTACAACAAATGAGACCTATTTTTATAGAGAGTTTTCTCAGATAAAAGCCTTAACAGAGCATATTCAAAAAAGAGCGAGTAGTACACCACTGAGCATACTCTGTGCTCCATGTGCAACAGGTGAAGAGCCTTACTCCATAGCGATAGCACTTCTTGAAGCTAAAGCTGGAGTAGAGTTTAGTATAACAGGTATAGATATTAACTCTCAAGCGCTTCAAAAAGCGAAAGAAGCAAGTTACATCAAAAGACATTTAGGCGCTTTAGATGAAAACTTAGTGCAGAGATATTTTCATCTTCAAGATGGGAAGTATATGCTGAGTGAAAAAGTGAAAGAGCGAGTGAGTTTTAAGAAGAAAAATATCTTCGAGTCAGAATTTACAGCACTAGGAAAATTCGACTATGTTTTTTCTAGAAATATGCTCATCTACTTCGACAAAGAGACAAAACTCAAAGCAAAAACTATCTTAGAAAGTATGCTTAAAGAGCCAAGTGTTGGAGTCTTTTTCGGGCATGCAGACTTGTTTTAAAAGTCTATGATGCAGTAGTTATTTTGTTTGTAAGCTCATCTATTTTGAGTTTAAAATCCTCATCATCTTTGATTAAATCATTAATCTTTTTAATGGTGTGAGAGATAGCTGTGTGATCTTTCATACCAAAGTACTGTGCGAGTTGTGGCATAGTATTTTGTGTGAGTTCACGGCAGATATAGATGGATATTCTTCTTGCATAGACTATGTTTTTACTACGCCCTTTTGAGCGAATTTCACTTGGTTTTATGTTAAGATCTTTGGCTACTATCTCCGTGATAGTGTCCATAGTGAGGTTCTCTCTCTTCTCATTCATCTGATCTTTTAAGACATTTTTTGTAAACTCTAAATCTATCTCTATGTGCATCAGTTGTGAGTAGGCATGAAGTTTTGAGAGGATGCCCTCTATCTCACGGACATTACTATCTATGACTGTGGCGATGTAGTTGACTATCTCTTTTGAGAGTTTTACCTTGTTTATCTCACACTTTTTTTCAATGATGGCGATTTTTGTCTCTAATTCAGGCGGTTGGATGTCTGTTACAAGTCCCCACTCAAAACGACTCTGAAGTCTTGCTTCGAGTCCCCCTATCTTTTTAGGGTGTTTATCGGCTGTCATGATTATCTGCTTTCCAGCTCCTTTAAGTGCTTCAAAGGTGTGAAAGAACTCCTCTTGAATCCCCTCTTTTCCACTTAAAAACTGAATATCATCTATGAGTAGAACATCACACTTACGGTACTTCTCTTGAAAACGCTCCATAGTTTTGTTTCTGACATGACGGATGAAGTCATTTAAAAACTGCTCAACTGTTGTGTAGATGACAACCTTTCCCTCATTTTGCAGTACATTTCCAGCAGCTTGCATGAGGTGGGTTTTCCCAAGTCCAACACCACCATATATAAAGATAGGGTTATAGGTAGTTCCAGGGTGTTCACTTGCACTCTTTACCCCAGCATAGGCAAATTGGTTTGAGCCACCAACCATAAAGTTAGAAAAAGAGTGAGAAGGGTTTAAAAGGGAACTCCCCTGCTTTACTTCAACTGTTTTTTTTGTTTTGCGTTTATCGAGAAGGTTTTTGAGGGTAATCTTTACAGTGACTTTTGAACCTGTTTTTACTTCAAAGAGATGGGCTATTTTTTCAGTATATTTATTTTTAATCCAGTTGACCACAAGTGCATTAGGCGCGTAGTAAATGGCTAACTCTGGAGTTGACTTTTTCACATCATAAGTGAGTTGTTTGATATAGCGCTTATACTCGCTCTCAGTGATCTCTTCTTTTAAATTTTCTAGTATCTCTTGACCAATATTCACATAAAACCCTATTTTGTTAAATTATAAGTGAATAATAGCGCTCATTTCCATAATTTTGGGTTAAAAAGGGGTGTGAATAGAAAAGTTATTCACATAAAAAGTTACTGAGCTATCTCTTGAATCAAAAAGTTATTTTTATCTTTTTTCTTCACACTATACATAAGTTTATCAGCCTCTTTTAAAAGGGCTTCAGTTGTTGTGGATTGATTTGGTATAGTGCGTATTACACCTATGCTCGCTCCAAAGGAGTTTTTGAGCTCTTTGGGCAATTCTATAGTATTTATAGCAGTTAAAAGTTTTTCACATACTTTTTGAATATTTTCTAAATCTTCAACTCCACTTGTAACGATGATAAACTCATCTCCACCCAGTCTTCCATAGAGGTCATCTCTTCTCAGTGTTGATTGTAAAATAGTCGCTACCTCTTTGAGAACTCTATCTCCTGCATCGTGATCAAGTGTATCGTTTATGAGTTTAAATCCATCAAGGTCTAAAAACATGACGGAGAGTTTGAGACCATTTCTTTGTGCTGATGCAAGTACTTTTTCAAAGGACTTTATAAGACTTAAACGGTTTGGGATGCCTGTGAGTGCATCATAGTAGGCAAGTTTTTCAACCTGTTTGAGAAGGGTCTCTTTTTCTTTCATCATTGTTTGTGACTCTTCATATAACTGCTCAAGCTCAAATTCTATCTCTTTACTCTCGGTAATATCTGTACGCACAGCTATATAACTTATGGGTTTAGAGTTTTTCATAATAGGGACAATGGAAGTATCTACCCAATAGAAATTTCCATCTTTTTTAAGATTACAAATATTTCCATTTTTCCACACTTTTCCTTTTGAAACCGTTTCGTACATATTTTTCCAAAAGAGAGAGTCATGTTGTCCAGAGTTTAAAATTTTATGATTTTGTCCAATGAGTTCTTCACGAGAAAAACCACTAATTTCAAGAAACTTATCATTTACATAAATGATATTTCCTTTTACATCTGTGATGGAGACTATGGTATGTTCATCAAGCGCTAACTTCTGAGCTTGTAACTCTGAGAGTGTCTCTTCTAAAATATTTTGTTTTTGAGCGAGTTGTTTGTTGATATACTGTGTGTAGATAAGGAGTAAAATGATGAGCACTACAGTGATGATGATATAGTCAAAAAGAAGAGGATTTGTATTTATCCACTCTACTAAGTTGTGCTCTTCACTCTTATCATAGATGAGATGATTTGCATTTAAGAGAAATGGTAAAAGTAAAAGTATAAATTTTAGCATAGTGCATTCCTTTTTATCATAGTATAACAAAAAGTTACTCTATAGTGATATAATCATCTATATTCAACAAAAAAAATAGACTCTAGGTGTGCAAAAATGATAATACTTGGCATAGACCCAGGAACGAGAAATATGGGCTACGCACTCATACGACTAGAAAATTCAAAAATCTCTTTAGTAGAGGCTGGACTTATTAAGATGAAAGCAGAAGATTTGCAGTTTCAGATACCACAGATGGTTGAGGGACTTGATAGAATTTTTGCAAATCATAAGGTCGATGAAGTGGCAGTGGAAGATATTTTTTATGCACATAATCCCGCTACAACCATAAAACTCGCACAATTTCGTGGAGCTATTATGCTCAAACTGCTTCAAGAATTTGGGCAGTTTAGTGAGTATACAGCTCTGCAAGTAAAAAAAGCTATAACAGGAAAAGGGAAGGCTGCAAAAGAGCAGGTAAACTTTATGGTAAAAAGACTTTTAAATATAAAACAAGAGATAAAACCACTTGATATTTCTGATGCAATGGCAGTAGCTATCACCCACTCTCAAAGAGTAAGACTTCAAAAAAAAGATAAAAAATAGATGCAAAACCTTATAAAACTACTTCAAGAAAAAACCGCTCTGAGCCAGAAGGCTATAACAAACATACTCAAACTTTTAGAAGAGGGTTCTACCATTCCTTTTATAGCCCGTTACCGTAAAGAGATGACAGAGGGTGCGAGTGATGAAAAACTGCGTGAGTTTGAGACTATCTATCTTTCGATGCAGAAACTATTGCAGAGAAAAGAGGAGGTATCACGACTCATTGCAGAGCGTGCAACTCTGAGTGAGAGTATCAAAAAGAGTATAGATGATGCAGAGACTCTGCGTGTTTTAGAAGATATTTATCGCCCTTTTAAAGAGAAAAAAAATACGCGTGCAACTACTGCTATGAAGCAAGGACTCACTCCACTAGCAAACACTCTCCAAAGTGCAAAACTCTCCTTAGAGGCGTTTAAAAAAGAGGCGAAACGATTTGTAAAGGGAGATGTGAAGAGTGTTGCTGATGCCATAAAAGGTGCATCAGATATCTTAGCAGAGCGTTATGCCGATATGCCTCGTGAGAGAGAAGCACTGAGAAACCAGATGCTCCGCTATGGAACTTTAGAGATAAAAAAGGGGAAGAAGTTTGTAGAGGATGGAAACTTTAAAAACTTTGTAGATAAAAGCGAAAAGGTAGCATACATTCCATCGCATCGTTACTTAGCACTTATGCGTGGGGCGAGTGAAAAGGAGTTGAGTCTGAAAATTAGCACGGATGTGGAGCGTATTGTTGCAAATATAGAAGCTTATAAGATTCCAAAGTATGCATCATCTTCTAAAACTCTGCTTTTAAGTGCTTACAAAGATGGACTGAAACGACTGCTACTCCCCTCTTTAGAGCGAGAGGTGCATGGCATCTTAAAAGAGAGAGCCGACAAGGCAGCCATATCTGTTTTTGGAAAAAATCTGCATCAACTCCTTATGACACCACCTGTTATAAAAAGAGTTCTTTTAGGGGTAGATCCTGCCTTTGTGAGTGGGTGTAAGTTAGCTGTTATAGATGAAAATGGAAACTATCTCGACTCGGCTGTTATCTACCCTACTGCGCCAAGGAGTGACTATGAGGGTTCTAAGAAAAAGGTTTTAGCACTTGTGAAAAAGTATAAGATTACAGCCGCTGCCATAGGGAATGGAACTGCATCACGAGAGACGCAGGAGTTCTTTGCACAACTCAACCAAGAGCAAGATATAAAACTGCAATACACAGTCGTTTCAGAAGCAGGAGCTTCGGTTTACTCTGCATCAAAGTTAGCACAAGAGGAGTATCCAGAGCTTGATGTGACTATACGCGGGGCGATTTCCATAGCACAGAGATTGCGAGACCCAATGGCTACACTTGTAAAGATAGACCCAAAATCTTTAGGCATTGGACAGTACCAACACGATGTAGACCAAAAACTTTTACTCAAAACTCTTGATGATGTTACAACGGACCTTGTAAATAGTGTCGGTGTAGATATAAACTCTGCATCGTTATCTCTGCTTTCACATATCGCTGGAGTGGGTGAAAAACTTGCGAAAAACATTTTAGAGTATAGAAGTCAAAATGGAAACTTTAGTAAAAAGAGTGAACTTTTAAAAGTCAAAGGTTTAGGAAAAAAAGCCTATGAGCAGGCTGCTGGATTTATTCGCATCAAAGAGAGCAGAGATGTTTTAGATAACACGGGGGTGCATCCTGAGAGTTATGTTATTGCAAAGCAGTTGTTAGAGAGGAACTTGAATGATATTGATGCATCAAGAGTTTCATCAGAGTTAGGTGTTGGGCTTGCTACACTCAAAGATATTTTAAAAGAGCTTCTCAAACCTGGTTTTGATCCACGCCAAGAGTTGCCTACCATCCCTTTTAAAGAGGGACTTACTGACATAAAGATGTTAAAGGTAGGAAGTTTTGTCTCTGGAGTGGTGAGAAATATTGCTGACTTTGGTGCTTTTGTAGATATTGGGCTCAAAAATGATGGGATGATTCACATCTCTAAACTCGCACATAAAAGAGTAGCACACCCTTTAGAAGTTCTTTCACTCAATCAGTACCTACCAAAAATAGAGGTTATCTCCATCGATGAGAAAAACTCTAAGATTGGTTTATCTTTAGTGGAGGCTTTTTAGATGAGAAATATTGGTGTACTAGGGGCTATCTCTATTGGTGTTGGGGGAATGGTTGGTGGAGGAATCTTTGCTGTTTTAGGTGAGGCTGTCTCTTTAGCGCATAGTGCTACAACCTTTGCTTTTTTCGTTGCTGGGCTTGTAGCTCTGCTTACATCTTACTCCTATGCAAAACTCTCAGTTACTTTTCAAAGTCAAGGAGGGACCGTGAGTTTTATAGATAAGGCTTTCGGTCATAACCTCTTTTCAGGTTCAGTAAATCTGATGTTATGGCTCAGTTATCTTGTCACCATCTCTTTGTATGCCGTTGCTTTTGCATCATACGGTGAAACATTTTTTGCTGATAAAACAGTGCTATTACGGCATATTCTTATCTCAACTGCGATTCTCCTTCCAGCCCTTATAAACCTTGTCAGTGCATCCTTTGTAAGTAAGTCAGAGACTCTTATAGTAGTGATAAAAGTTGTTTTGTTAGTTGTTATCATCGTGAGTGGGGCATCGTATGTGGACAGAGATCGTCTCTCACTTGGGAGTGGTTTTTCTCCTTTAGGCACTGTAGTAGCAGGGATGATAATCTTTGTAGCTTATGAGGGTTTTGAACTTATCGCTAATGCAGCAGAGGAGATAAAAGAGCCAAAGAAAAATCTCCCTCGTGCTTTTTATGGTTCTGTTTTGTTTGTTATACTTTTGTATATTTTAATCGCTATCATCAGTGTTGGAACTGTTCCTGAGGCACAACTTTTAGAGGCAAAAGATTATGCCCTTGCTATCGCTGCAAAACCTGCACTTGGTCAAGTCGGTTTTACCATAGTAGCGATTGCTGCTCTGCTTGCAACATTCTCAGCTATCAATGCTACCATCTATGGAAATGCACGCTTGGGTTATATTATCGCAACAGAGGGGGAACTTCCAAAACTGCTCTCAAAAGAGAAAAGAGAGATACCTTTTATGGGAATTATCGCTATTTTGGGTCTGAGTCTGATTTTGGCAAATAGTATCAACCTGGATGCAATAGCCATCATAGGGAGTGCAAGTTTTTTACTTATCTTTTTTATAGTAAATCTCAGTGCCTACAAGTTACGAGAGGAGATATCTGCAAACAAGTACATTCTTTTACTCTCCATAAGTGCTACATTTTTAGCCCTAACAACGCTGATGTATCACACTTATAGTTCCAATCCAAAGGCAATTTTTATTTTTATTAGCTTTATCTTTATCTCAATATGTTTTGAGTATTTTTATGGAAGATTGATGCGTGGGCATATGTTTCATAGGGCGTATGATGAGTAAGTCCATAACCTTAGACACTTCATTAACTTTTAAATGTAATTACATTATAATTACTTAAAAGGAGTTCTCTATGACTATGCTCACAAAAATTGGAAATTCACAAGGAATTAGAATTCCAAAACCTTTAATTAAACAAGCACATCTTGAAAATGTAAATTTAGAGTTAGAAGTTTTAGAAAATGGTTTATTAATCAAGCCTATTACTATTACTGGGAGAGACACTTGGGTAGATAATATTGAAAAAGTTATGTCAAAATATGCCAATTCAAAAGATGAAGGACTTTTAGAAGATTTACTGAATGATAATGATTTGGAAGAGTATGAATGGTAATTGACATTAAAAGATATGAGATTTACCTTGTTAAATTAAATCCAACTATTGGTTCTGAAATTCAAAAAACAAGGCCTTGCATAGTGATTTCACCAAATGAAATGAATATTTTAAAAACGGTTATTGTTGCACCTATGACATCTCAAGGATTTGATTTTATATTTCGACCTAAAATTAAATTTGAAAAAAAAGATGGTTTAGTATTACTAGATCAGATTAGAGCAGTTGATAAAACGAGATTGGTAAAGAAAATTGGAAATGTTGATCAAATGATATCAAAAGAAATTTCAAGGATGCTTGTTAATATGTTTGAACTATAAATGTTATTTTTCCTATATTAAGAAAAATTATGTTAATATGTTTCTATCTAATTTTTTTGGATTTACACCATGAATAAAACAAATATTTTAATAGTTGACGATGTTGTAGATAATATACAAGTGGCAATGAGCATTCTTAAAGAGGATAATTACCAATTTTCTTACGCTCAGAGTGGTGAAGAGGCTTTGAAACTTCTAAAAAATAGTGTATTTGATCTTGTACTGCTTGACATTATGATGCCCGGTATTGATGGCTTTGAAGTCTGTCGCCGTATTAAAGATGATCCTCTTATGATGGATATTCCTGTTGTTTTTTTAACTGCTAAGGTAGATATTGATTCTCTTTCAGAGGGTTTTTCTGTGGGTGGGGTTGATTATATTACTAAGCCTTTTAACTCTGATGAACTTTTGATGCGTGTACGAACACATGTAAAACTCTACCAATCCCAAAAACTTCTCAAAGAGAATAACCTCTCCCTTGAAACAAAGATGCACTATGAGCAAAAACGCATTTTGAGTGAGCTTGAAGAGAACCAAAAAGAGATGATTTTTATTCTCTCTGAGCTTGTAGAGTCTATCTCTGATGAGACGGGAAAGCACATAAAAAGAGTTGCTGAGTATACACGACTTCTTGCGCACTATCATAAAGCTATAAGTGAAGAGGATGCGGATGTGATGTACTATGCTTCTCCTATGCACGATATTGGTAAGATTGCGATTCCTGAAGATATTTTACATAAAAAAGGCTCTTTAACAGAAGAAGAGTTCCAAATTATGAAAACACATACAAGTAAGGCACATGAGTATTTAGGCTTTGCAAAACGAAAGATTATGAAAGCGGCAGATATTATAGCGTATCAACACCATGAAAAGTGGAATGGAACAGGGTATCCACAAGGTCTCAAGGGTGAGGAGATTCATATATTTGGGCGTATCGTAGCCCTCGCAGATGTTTTTGATGCATTGACACATAAACGGGTCTATAAAGATGCTTGGAGTGTTGATGATGCAGTCGCCTATATTATAGAGCATAAGGGAACGCAGTTTGATCCCTATCTTATAGAGATTTTTGAGGCAAATATAGATGAGTTTATCTCTATCTCAAAACTATAGGTTTCTCTCTCTTCTCCTCCTCTTTCTTGCATCGACTCTCTTTGCAGAATTTCCTCATTTTACTACTCAAGAAAAAGAGTGGATTCGCTTACATCCTACAGTAAAAGTAGGTGTTGGACCTGATTGGGCACCCTTTGATTTTGTGAATAATGATGGGGAGTATAAAGGTATTGCTAATGATTATCTTAAGCTTATTTCACAAAAGACAGGTTTGCAGTTCGAGACTATTGTTGATAAATGGAGTAATAATCTTACAAAGATAAAAGCAAAAAAGATAGATCTTCTCAATGTTGTCTATTATAGCGAAGAACGAAATAAATATATGTCTTTTACCAAACCATATCTTGAGATATTAGACTATTTTTATATTCGTGATGATTTGAATGTCTCAACCATCGAAGATCTCAATGGGCTTCGAGTTGCCATCCCTAAAGGGTATGCACACGCAGATACAATACGCAAAGAGTTTCCAAAGATAAAGATAGTAACGGTAGATACTTTTTCGGAGTCTGTTGATGCAGTTCTAGAAGGTCGTGCTGAGATACTATTTGACACGCAGATAGCCCTCTCTTATAAACTAGAACAAGATGGTATTCGTAATATCATTCCTTTCAAATCCTACAGAAAGCATGGTTTGATGGAACTTTATATGTCCACATATAAGGGCAATGATATTTTAGTCTCTATCATTAACAAAGCACTCGATAAAATCTCAAAAGATGAAAAAAGAGTTATTTACAATCGCTGGATACACATGAGTGCATCACAAGATAATAAAAAGCTTGATATTTTAAATAGTGATGAGAAAAAATGGGTGAAAGCACATCCAAATGTCCGTTACAGTGAGATAAACTGGAAACCTATTTCCATCGTGGAAAACTCTCAAATGCAAGGTGTGCTTAAAGAGTATCTTAACATTATTGCAAAGAGAACAGGAGTTCATTTTGTTTTTAAGAAGGCACAATCATGGCCTGATGTTTTAGAGAAGTTTAAAGCAAAAGAGATAGATATGATACCGGGAATAGGTGCTAGTAGTGCAAAGATGCATCTTGGTTTAAGCTCTCATACATTTGCCTCTTTTCCTTTTGTTTTAGTTACAAACAACTCCCATACCTATATAAATGATATGAAAGAGATGGCTGGAAAAAAGATAGCAGTTCCAAAATTTTGGACAAGTTATAACTATCTCAAAGCAGAGCATCCCGAGATAGAGGTTATTCCTACAAAGGATATATTTGAAGCGCTGAACCTTGTTAAAAAGGGAGAAGCTGATGCCTTTTTAGGGCATATGGCTGTAGCGATGTACTATGTTGGAAGATACTATCCAAACACGCTTTATATTGCAGGGCAAGGTGGTTTTGAATTTGAGCATAAAATACTACTGCAAAAGGGTGATAAAACCCTTTTAAACATCATAAACAAAGCACTTGACTCTATAACTGAAGATGAGAAGTTAGCGATAAAAAACAGGTGGATTAAGGTAGAAGTAAAACAATCACAAGATTATACACTTCTGTATCAGATAACTTTTGTACTTTTTATTATGATTGTAGGAGGGCTTTATTGGAACAGAAAACTCTCTTATGAGATAGAGGAGAGAAAGAGAGTTGAAGAAGCACTTTTTTTAGAGAAGGAAAATTTTAAAGTTCTTTTCGAGAAGGTCTCTGATGGAAATCTCATTTTACAAGATGGTAAATATATTATGGCAAATCATGCAGCTGTAAAGATGTTTGCACTTCAAAATGTAGAGGAGCTTATCGCTTCAAAACCTGAGGATTGGTCTAGTGAGTTACAACCTGATGGAAGTGACTCAAAGAGAAAAGCAACTCAAATGATAGAGTCTTGTCTTAAAAATGGAACAAATAGGTTTGAGTGGCTACATAGGGATGCTCATGGAGAAGATTTTTGGGTAGATGTTGGACTTACGAAGATTCATTATAAAGCAGAGGTGGCTATATTTGTAGTTTTACGAGATATCTCTGAGCAAAAAGAGCTGCAAGAGAATCTTCTACAAGCTAAAAAGATAGCAGATGCAGCAAATAAATCAAAGTCAGAGTTTTTGGCAAATATGTCCCATGAGATTCGGACACCTATGAATGCTATTATGGGATTTACTGAGCTTTTAGATGAACAACTGAGAGAACCGAGACTCAAGGCGTATGTCAAAACTATTCAAAGTGCGAGCAATACGCTTCTTACATTGATTAATGATATTTTAGACCTTTCTAAAATTGAGGCAGGAAAACTGAAGATAGCAACAAAACCGACTGATCTTTTTACTTTGAGTAATGAGATAAGTTCTATCTTTATGATGAGTGTGAAAAATAAGGGTTTAGATTTTATAGTGAGTGTTGATGAGAGTATGCCAAAGAGTCTTTTGCTTGATGAAGTAAGATTGCGGCAGATACTTTTTAACCTAATCGGTAATGCTGTAAAATTCACCGAAAATGGGTACATAAAACTGAGTATTAAGGTTTTAGAAATTAAAGATCACTTCTCTAAAATTGATTTAGAAATCGTAGTGGAAGATAGTGGAATAGGTATCAAAAAAGATCAACTTCAAAAGATATTTCAAGAGTTTGAACAGCAAGATGGGCAAGATAATAGAAAGTTTGGGGGAACGGGTCTAGGACTCTCTATATCAAAACGCCTCTCAATGATGATGGGTGGAGATATCTCTGTGGAGTCAGTTAGTGGAGCGAAGTTCACACTGCATCTTTATGATGTAAATATCTCCTCTTTAAAGAGTGAAAACAGCCAAACTTCTTCTGTTTCTAACGAGATAGAGTTTGTAAAATCAAAAATATTAGTAGTGGATGATATAGCAGATAACCGTGAGCTTATTATTAAAAACTTTGAGGGTTCAAATATAGAAATAGTAACTGCAAATGATGGTGTAGAAGCGATTGAAAAGTTCAAGAGTGAAAAGCCTGATTTGATTTTGATGGATATTCGTATGCCAAATATGGATGGATACGAGGCATCTAAAGAGATTAAACTTCTGAGTAATGTTCCTATTGTCGCCCTAACTGCTTCGGTGATGCAAGATGAGCATGAGAAGTTAAAAAGTGAAAACTTTGATGGGTATCTGAGAAAACCAGTTCTAAAGAGAGAACTCTTTAAGGAGATTAGTAAGTTTATAGCAAATAAGCAAGTAAGACTTCAAAAAGAAGAAGAGCTAGTAGTGAGTTTGAGTGAAAAGGCAAAACTACATTTAGATACTATTTTAATGGAACTGCAAGAAGAGGTGAAGCCTCTACTTACACAAGCCTTAGAGAGTAAAAATATCTCCGATATAGAAGTGATGAATGCAGCCTTAGAGAAGATAGCTAAAGCCTATGATGTAGAGCTTTTGCAAAACTACCATGATTCGATGAGTGAGGCTATAGAGATATTTGACATAGCAAAGATGGATAGACTTTTACGAGAGTTTCCATCGCTTGTGGAGCAGCTTCTCTCTTCGAACTAAAGAGCACTTCATTAAATTATATATAATTGCAATGTAATGCGGAAATAAGGGCATCTCTATAAACAAATTTTCTTTAATATTGAAATTCTTTTGAAAAAAAACGGTACATGTTAAGAGAACTTTATGAAACTTTGAAAATTATAAAATCTTTTGCAGCTTGGATTGGTATAATTTTTAGCTCACGAGTAAAAAGAGAGTGATCTCTTTATGGATGACGCTCGGATGCATAAGCACTTCTTAGATTTTCTCAAGGAGTGCAAGGGTTGGTTAATCCCTCGCACATAGGATTACTTAAAAGCTAGAACAACATAAACTGTTGCTATTATCAAGTATCCTATTGAGTGTACATCCATTTGGAACATTGGATTTACCTTAGGTCAATCTTACCCCATAACCCAACCATCTAAAAAATAGACCAAAAA
>JALSUU010000213.1 GCA_027071075.1 Sulfurimonas sp.
CTTCTATATCTTGGATCTTGGTAGTCTGGCTTATCACAAGCTGTAAATGCAGTAATTACACCCATTGTCAAAATAGTTAATAAAATTATTTGTTTCATTTTAGTTTTCCTTTATTGATTTTTCTTTAAAGACATCTCTGTCTCCATGATTTTTATCTCATCGTTTGCTGGAATAAGAACATCTAAATCGGCTTTTAATTTTTTACTTTTCGCTTTACCATCGTATTGGATATTTGAAAGTATATGTTTGATGCAGGCTATACGAGCCTTTTTCTTGTTATCTGAACGAATAACTGTCCAAGGCGAATGATCGGTATGTGATGCAAGAAGCATAGAGTACTTGGCAATAGTATACTTATCCCACATGTCTTGAGACTTCTCATCAACAGGAGAGAGTTTATACTGTTTAAGTGGATCAGTACGGCGTTTATCAAAGCGTTTTTTCTGCTCTGCCTTACTTACAGAGAAGTAGAACTTAAAGATGGTAATGTTTGAGTTTATAAGCATCTTCTCAAACTCAGGTACCTCGTGTAAGAACTCTTTATGCTCCTCTTGCGTACAAAAGCCCATAACAGGTTCAACACCACCACGGTTATAGTAACTTCTATCAAAAAGAACTATCTCCCCAGCGGATGGTAAATGATGCACATATCTTTGAAAGTACCATTGACTACGCTCTACATCACTTGGTTTATCCAGAGCTATAACTCTTGCACCACGAGGATTTAAGTGTTCTGTGATACGCTTAATCGTTCCACCTTTTCCAGCAGCATCACGACCCTCAAAAATCATGAGTATTTTTTGACCAGTCTCTTTGACATGATTTTGCATCTTTAAGAGTTCTATCTGTAACTCTTTAAGCTCACTCTCATACTGAAGTACTTCATCTTTTACCCAAACAGCTACGCGTTTAGGCTTACCATTTTTGTTTCTTTTTTCAGACTCTTTTTTATTTTCGTCTTTACTTTTTCTTCTGTCTTCATGTACTATTTCAGCGACTTCTACTCCATCAGTTAATTCATCATCAATTATATTTCTTTTATGTCCCAAACTGTCTCCTTAGTGTTCTCTTTCTTTATTATAAGTCAATAATTATTAAAAAGAGTTTGCAACTAATTTATTTAGCTCATTTACATCAAAAGTGTTTGCAAAACAACTCTTATCTCCACATATCATAAAACCACTCTCTTCACTCACCTTTGTTTGAATAAAAGGGTAGTTGATTTTTGCTATCTCTAAAGAGTTCTCTTGTAAGTTCTCTAAAGAGGCCTTAATAGTTCGCTCTCCTTTAAGATAACGGAGTGCCTGTGTGAGCATATGTGGCGAAAATATTGGCTTTCGTCCAAGCTCATAAGAGTTGTACTCCATTGTCTTAAAAGCAAAGTGTGTGTACTTTTCATCTTCAAGGAGAGAACCTAAACCGAGAAGTACATCTATCATAATACTTACAGAAGATGTGTAAGTGTTATCACTAATCTCAGCTGTTGTTATAAACTCACCAACACTGAAACTCCAAACACCTTTATCGTAAAACTCTTCAAGTGCCTTGTTTGCAAATCTTTGTGCATTTATGAGGTAGAGTTCATTTCCTGTATATTTATATGCAGAAAGAAGCGCCTGAGCTAAAAAGGCATAATCTTCTAAGAAAGCCTCTACTTTAGGAGTTTTGTGTATAAGTGCTGTGTGGTAGAGTTTTCCATCAACATACATAGCCTCAAGAAGTGCATCAAGGTTTTTGATAGCACGCTCTTTGTAACTTGCATCACAAGCTCCAAGTTGAAAAAGGGAGTTGATCATCATACT
>JALSUU010000214.1 GCA_027071075.1 Sulfurimonas sp.
GCATATTTGAGCATTAAAAAAAGAGATTTCTCTTTAGGCATTACTCTTCTAACAAACTCAAATATCAGAAGAATTGCTATTGCTAACCCAAAAACGGCACCTTATGGCATAGCTGCTTTTGAAGCTCTAAGAAATGCTAAACTTCTCAAACAACTCAAAACAAAATTTGTTTATGGAGAGTCAATCTCACAAACTGTCTCTTATGCAGTAACCGCCGCTGATATTGGTATTATTGCCAAATCTTCACTCTACTCTAAAAGAATGCTCCATTTTAAAGAGGGTATCCAATGGGAGAGTCTTGATTTAAATCTCTATACACCGATACAGCAAGGTATAGTTTTACTCAAAGAGAGTCAAAAGAGTCCAGCATATAGAGAGTTTTATGATTTTATTCTGAGTCAAAGTGCAAAAAAAATATTTAAAAAGTATGGATATATTATCCCATGAACCAGATAAGAGCTTTTGTACATGATATTAAGAGTGTTGAAAACCTCAATATTGTTTCCTTTGATGCAAATTATCATGCACTGACGATGATGAGTCTTGATTTAGCCAAAGGACTCAAAAAAGGGGTCGAAGTGATACTGAGTGCTAAAGCCACAAGTGTCGCTATTGCAAAAAATATTTCAGGGGATCTGAGTTACTCTAATCAGCTCAAAGTCACTATAAAGGCTATAAACAGAGGGAAGCTACTTACCCTTTTGGTGTTAGAGTTTGATGGTTTACTCCTCGAATCTATCATCACAACAGCATCACATCAACGCATGGAACTTAAGGTAAATGATGAAGTAGTAGCCCTTATAAAATCAAGTGACTTATCTATACAGAGGATTGTATAATGGATTTTACTCCCTTTATTCTCTCCTTTAAACTAGCATCACTTACAGCTTTTATCCTTTTTATCATCAGTCTGCCACTTGCTTGGTACCTCTCTCAAACAGACTCAAAACTCAAACCATTTCTTGAAGCACTTACAGCTCTGCCTATTGTACTTCCTCCCTCTGTTTTAGGATTTTATATCCTCTGGGCACTCTCCTACAACTCACCCCTTGGTGCTTTTTTTGAAGATACTTTAGGAGTAAAACTCGTTTTTAGTTTTACAGGGCTTGTTATCGCAAGCTGTTTTTACTCGCTTCCCTTTATGGTGCAACCACTTCAAAGTGGTTTTGAGAGTATCAACAAAAATATGCTTGAAGCGAGTTATATTGCAGGAAAAAGTACACTTCAAACTATTTTTCTCATTGCACTTCCAAATATGAAACCCGCACTTATCACTGCCATCATCGTAACATTTGCACATACAGTGGGAGAGTTTGGTGTTGTTTTAATGGTAGGAGGTAGTATCCCCGGAGAGACAAAAGTCGCCTCAGTCGCTATCTATGAGATGGTTGAGATGATGGATTATAGTATGGCACATCTTTATAGTGCTATTATGATAGGTATCTCTTTTGTGGTTCTCTTAAGTGTCTATCTCTTCAATGCACAACACAATAGGAAATTTGGATTATGATAGATTTTAGAGTCAATAAAAAACTTCATGGTGCACATGGTGAAATTTCTCTTAATTTTGAGATTCATATACAAGAGGGAGAGTTTGTAGCGCTGAGTGGAAAAAGTGGAAGTGGAAAGACTACCCTTTTGCGTATTTTAGCGGGACTAGAAGAGGCAGATGCTCATATCACCATAGGAGAAAAAATATGGCAAGATAAGCATACTAATCTCGCTGTTCAAAAGAGAGAGATAGGCTTTGTTTTTCAAGATTATGCTCTTTTTGAAAATATGAGTGTAG
>JALSUU010000215.1 GCA_027071075.1 Sulfurimonas sp.
CCAAGGTAGTCTAGTGTTAAGCGAGAAATAGCTGTTCGCCGCATCAGATTTATCTTTGTATTGTAATCATATTGATTACTATTTCCCTCTCTAACATCAAAACTAAAAGTTACTTTTCCTGTCCATAGATTTCGCTCTTTATCCCCATAAGGAGCAAATGAGATGATATATTTTCGCTCAAATTCGTAGCTATTATCCCCTTGAATAATAGTAATCTTATTATTTTTCAATCGTAAAATCCCTGAAAAGGATGCAACATCTTCTATATTTACATTGATAATATGATAACTTTTTATCTCTACAACATCCTCAAATTTGAAACTATAAATCCCCACTTCATCACTATCAAACTCTAGCTTATCATCAAAAAGACCTTTTATCTCTCCTTTGAACCACTCTCCAGATTTTGTTTTGACCCAGTCACACTTATAAGGTGTAGGAGAGAGATTTTCCCATTTCTCTTGAATCTTTGAAAGATCTACCGTTCCACTATCATCTATAGATTTTACAACATCCTCGACCGAGACTCTTGTTTTTCTTTTTGCATCACCACTCTTGGCTTTTTTACGAAGTTCATCATCTGACAAACCCGATTTATCTTTAACAACTACAATGCCATTGTTTGAAGAGAGACTCTTTGCTTGAGTAACTGTACTATTAGAATCATTACTCAAAGCATATAAAGAGATATACAATAGGCTAAGAACTACAAGAAATTTCATTCCTTACAATTTTCCATACATTTCATTATAAAAATTAAGTGCATATCTATCACTCATACTTGCTATATAGTCAGAGATAACACGGTGCTTATTTCTTGAATCAAGTTGTAGTCTGTGGAACTCTGGAAGCATCTTATCCTCTTGCATCAGCCCATGATACAAACCTTTTATAGCTTGACTTCCTGCGTACATTTTACGAACTATATTTTTATGTTGATACATTTTTTGAAACAGAATCTTTTTGAGTTTTTTGATGTCAGTTTCTAATGCACTCTCAAAACCTATTGGCATTTCAATACCTGCATCTTTAATTTTTGGCTCAGAGTACGCAAGAAGAGAATAAACAAGATGATTGATAAGATGTGAGCTAAATCTATAACGAAACATCTCATCATCTTCTTCACCCACACCCTCTGATGCTACCTTAGCAAGTATTTCCAATGCTAAATCACTCTCTTTTAAATCTTCAAAAGTAATAAGCCCAGAGTTAACACCATCATCTATATCATGACTAATGTACGCTATCTCATCTGCACGGTCAACTACCATCGCTTCAAAAGAAGGGTGCTTATCAAGGTTAAACTGCTCATGTATTGATGCAGGTAAAAAAGATTTGTGGTAAGGATAGGAGTGTTTTAAAATACCCTCTAAGGTAGCAAAAGTAAGATTAAGTCCATCGAAGTTTTTATAGCGTTTCTCCAGAGTTGTGACAACACGAAAACTTTGAAAGTTATGCTCAAAACCATTCTTAAATCCATCTGCTTGTAAACACTCATCTAAGGTATCGCCACCAACATGTCCAAAGGGAGTATGACCCAAATCATGTGCGAGTGCTATGGCTTCGGCCAAAGACTCATTGAGTCCAAGTTGTGAGGTGATAGAACGGGCAATTTGGGAAACTTCTATGGAGTGGGTAAGACGAGTACGAAAGAAGTCACCCTCATGGTTTAAAAAAACCTGAGTTTTATACTCAAGTTTTCTAAATGAACCAGAGTGGATGATTCTATCACGGTCACGGGCAAAAGGGTTACGAAAATCTTTATCTATTTTATGAAATCGTTCTTC
>JALSUU010000216.1 GCA_027071075.1 Sulfurimonas sp.
CCAAAAGATGAAGCCTATAGAGCTATGGTTATGAAAGAGGCGGATAAGGATGATGAGTAGGTAAGATTTCTCTTACCACATTTTTATTCTACTCTCTTTTTCGATATACATCCCATCTCCAACATTTACATCAAAGGCTTTATAAAACTCTTCGACATTACTTAAAACACCAATAACTCTATACTTTTTTGGTGAGTGAGGATCTGTGACTAATCTTTTTCTTACTTCTTCTTCACGCATAACACCACGCCATATTTGTGCCCAAGCTATAAAAAAGCGTTGTTTTCCTGTAAAACCATCTAAGATAGGTGCTTCTCTATCTTGCAGAGAATGAATGTAAGCATCATATGCAATAGTCACTCCATTTAAATCTGCCATATTTTCTCCAAGGGTTAATTGACCATTTATAAACATACCCTCTATTGGTTCATATGTATCATACTGTTTTACAAGTCTATCTCCAAGTGCTTTAAATGCTATCGCATCTTCATCGCTCCACCAATTATGAAGATTACCATCACCATCATACTTCGCACCGTTATCATCAAAGGCATGACTCAGTTCATGTCCAATAACAGCACCAATTGCACCATAGTTTACAGCACTATCAATATCTGCATCAAAAAATGGTGGCTGTAGTATAGCAGCAGGAAATACAATATTATTTGCACTAGGGTCATAATAAGCATTGACAGTTTGTGGTGTCATAAACCACTCAGAACGATCTACAGGAACCTCTAGTTTTGCTATAACTTGGTCGAAGTACCATTGTGATGCACGCATATAGTTACCAACAAGGTCATCTTCTTTGATTTGGAGTGAAGAGTAATCTTTCCACTTTTGAGGATAACCTATCTTCGTAGTTATTTTGTGTAATTTTGCTCTAGCAGCTTCTTTGGTTTTGGCACTCATCCAACTTAAATTATCTATAGAACTATCAAAGCTCTCTATGAGATTATCTACTAGGGTACTTATCTTTTCTTTAGATTCTACAGGAAAATAATGAGCTACATATTTTTTACCTACAATATCACCTAAAATCTCATTAACACTCCCAACAGCTCTTTTCCATCGTGGCTCCTCTGTCTCTATACCTTGAAGTTGCGTTTGATAAAATGCAAAATGTAATGTTTCAAATTTATCACTGAGGAGATTTGCATAGGCGTTAATCAATTCAAAAGAGAGATACTCTTTCCAAATAGCTAGAGAAGTTTCAGCATATACTTTTGAAAAATCTTGAAAATAGGATGGCTGGGTTACGATAAAGTGAGACTCTTTTTGTAAATTTGAATTTTCTAAAAATAGAGTGAAATCAAAGGACTCCATCATATCATCAATACTTTTAGTATCCATCTTATTGTAAGTTTTTAATGTGTCTCTATTTTCCTCATTACTCCACTGAATATCTGCTAGTTTTTTCTCTAAAGTGACAATATCTGAAGCTATTTTGTCCGTACCTTCAAAATTAGCAAGCTCCATAAGTTCAGATACATAAGTTTGATATTTTTGAAGAATTTGAACAAATGATGCATCGCTAGATAAGTAATACTCACGACTAGGAAGAGCTGTACCTGATTGATTTAAGTAGACAATATTTTGCGTAGAGTTATTGCTATCGCTATAGACATCCCATTCAAAAGGGATAAGAGAACCTGAAGTATAAAGTTTTGACATGATTTTTACTAAATCACTACGACTATTTACAGAAGCAATTTCATCTAAATAGTTTTGTATGGGTGTTAAATCTTTTGTCTGCAAGCTTGCTTCATCCATATAACTCTTATATAAATCACCCATCTTTTGTTCATCTACATCACTTGAACTGTTTTGAGCAGCATTTTGAACTATCTCTTTGAGTTGTAACTGTGTATCATCATAGATTTTTTTAAATGTAGAGTATGAAGAGCTATCTTCTGGTATCTCTGTCTCTTTTAACCATGTTCCATTTACATAACTGTAAAAATCATCTTCTGCTCTTACTGATGTGTCCATATTATTTAAGCTAACACCAGATTTTAATGTATTCTCTGAATCACTGCATGAATTCATTGTAATTACCAAGAGAAAACTGATAAATAAAAATAGTAAATTTTTCATAATACTCAACCTTTTTTATATTGGATATAACAACTCTTTGAACAAGTATAAATCACTATTACTTCATTATTGCTTATGCTGTAGGATGGCAATATTCAGTATTGTTTAAATAAAATGGGAATAGACTGTGAGCATTAGTTATACAAAGGGTAAATTATGGATCAATTTCATGCAAATGTAGTAGGAAAGTTTGTCTCTTATTGCTTCTTATTTTTTCTAACACTTTCTCTTTTAGGATGTGAGTCTGCAACTTCACAAAAGGAGAGTCTTATCATTATCGGTACAGGGGATTTGCAGGGAATGGTAGAGCCACATGAGCAAGCGTATGAAATCAATGGAACTAAAGAAAATATAAAGGGTGGTGGTATTAGTAGAATAGCTTCTGTTTTTAAAGAAGCTAAATTAGAAAACCCTTCTGGTACTTTTATTCTTTCAAGTGGTGATGATTTGATGGGGGCTTATTTTCATACTTTTAAGGGCAGAGCAATCTACTCTTTAATGAGCCAAGGTGGATATATGCTCTATGCACCTGGAAATCATGAGTTTGATAAGGGTGCGGAGATATTTGCAGATGCCTTGGATTCTGCTTCCTTTGATACAATTTGTTCTGACCTAAGCATAGAAGGTACTGTGTTGGAAGGAAAATGTATGCCCTATAAAATTATTGAGTCTCAAGGGACAAGTATAGGTTTTTTTTCTCTGATAACTGAAGACCTTCCTCTTATAACGACTTCAGGAGAGGTAAAACTCTCTGCGGATAACTTGACTACAGCTCAAAAAATGGTGGCATTACTTGAAAGTAAGCAGTGTGATGTAATTGTAGCTATTACACATATAGGACTGAGTCAAGATAAAAAAATTGCAGAGCAGGTAGAAGGGATAGATGTAATTTTCGGTGGACATTCTCATGAGTACACACAAGAAGTGGTGCATGTGAATGATACCCTCATTGTTAACGCTGGAGAAGAGGGCTCTTATGTTGTTAAATTACTCCTTCCTCTTGATAGTAAGCATCATATTCAAAAGGACAAAGTTGAGTATGAGTTAATTTCAATTACAAGCTCTATTGCAAAAGATGAAGCTGTTGAAGAGACATTGCAAAACTATAAAGTACAACTCCCTGCAACACTCACTCTTGGAAGAACTACTGTTGAGTGGGACCTGACTACCGATGCATTAAGAAAAGAGGAGTCTATCGTTGCCGATCTAATTAATGATCTTTTACGAGATAAATTTTTTGTTGATGTTGTTATGAATAACGCAGGGGCTTTAAGAGGTAATAAGATATACCCACTGGGGGACATTACTGATGCAAGGCTACATGAAATTGATGAATTTTCAAACAGCGTTTATATTATGAATCTAAAAGGCAAATACCTTCGTCAGATACTTGAACATAGCGCAGCATCATATGGGAAAGGTGGGCTGATGCAGGTCTCTGGCATACACTATACAATAGATCTTAGTAAAGAAGCTCAGGTAGTAAAATATAGTGATGATGGTTCATGGAAAATTGAAAAGATTGGGGAACGCGTCAGTGATGTAAAAATAGTGATGCAAAACGCTACACTACAATCTTTAGAAGATGAAAAAGTATACAAAGTATTGTCAAATGCTTATCTTGTTACACACGCAGGTGATGGCTACTTTTGGTTTAAGCAGCATGGGAGTGATTCCAAAAATACCTATACATCATTTTATACAATTATGAGTGAGTATTTAGAAAACCATACCGTTATGGATCCTAAACCAGTGGATGGTCGTTTAAAAATTCTACATTGATATCTAGGTTATGAAATAAGTCTAATTAATAAAATAACAAGAATTTTTCTTTATAATACACAGATAAAATATTCTTGGAGTTTTAATGAAAAAAATAATTTTCTCTTTTATTTTACTGTGTGCATCATCACTCAGTGCAATAGATCTTGAAATAAATATAGGTACAGGAGTTTATTATACCGCTTCTGATGGGACATTAGTCTATACAAAAGATTTTTGGAAAGACTCTTCTGGTGCTATGGACCATAATACTGTGCCCTCTGTATACACATGGGTGGAGCTAGAAACAGACCAGAAGTACTGGCCAAAATTGCGTGTAGAACTGAGTCAGTTGAAAACTAAGGGTACATCTGATATATCTGTGCATACAAATGATGATACAATCAATAAAGTTATTAAGTTAGTGGAGGACTATTTAGAAGAAGATATTACAAATCAAACTCTTGATAGTCGTTTATCTCAAACAAATATAGAAACATATCTTTATTATGAGTACTTTGAGGACACAGGATGGCCAACATTTGGTATGGGTGCTGGTCTAAAAAAGTTTGATTTTGATTATGCTGTAACAATCGTGGAAGGTTTACAGTTTAATGATAATGGTGGAGATACAATCCCTCTGTTGTTTTTTAAATCACGCTATGTTTTTGATAAGTCTCAAAGTGGCTCTAGTCTCTCTTTTGAGGGTTCTTGTAAGGTTTATGTATTTGGTGACTCTACGGTATATGATTATGTTGTAAAAACAGATTTTTTAATGAAGTATAATGAAACAACAGATGTTGGTATGGAGTTCGGATTTAAAGAGACTTATATAAATATTAAGGGAAATGATATTGATACGGTTGGTGGAGATATGAGAAATGCAGGTCCTTACTTTGGACTTGTAGCACATTTTAGATAGTGTGACATAAGCTGTCACATAGTGTAGATATACTTTTCTTCCAAAGATAAGGAGCTTAGATGCGAAACATATATTTAATTATAGCAAAACAGATTGTTGAAGAGGCTGGGCGTATCATTCGTGAGGCTCGAGAGACAAATACTTTTAGTTATGAGTTTAAAGAAGATAAAACACCTATAAGCAATATAGATCAACAAGTACAAGATTATATGAGTAAACGATTGAGGGATAGTTTTGATATTCAAGTGATGGGTGAGGAAAATTGTGAGGTTATTGATGAGTCTCAACCCTATTGGGCTATTGATCCCATTGATGGAACATGGGCTTTTATAACACATGAAAATACATCGGCTATAAACCTCTCCTTGATTGAAAAAGGGGAGGTGATGGTGGCCATAGTTTATAATCCTTTTACTGGGGAGTTTTTTCAAACTGAGAAGGGTATTAAGTCTTATATTGGGATGCTTACTCTACCTCTAAGAGAGAATAAAACAGTAGCTGTGGTAAATTTTAAACCTGAGCGTTCGCACCCTATTGTAAGAAGTTTGAACCAGCTTTTTAAAGAAGATAAGGTCAAAAAACTTACCTCTATTGGTGGGAGTATTACTTACTCTATGTGTATGGTGGCTAAGGGTGCTTTTAGTAACTATATCGCCTACTTCTCAAAATCAGCTAATGCTTGGGATCTCTCAGCAGCGTGTTTAATAATACGAAATAGCGGAGGTTTTGTAACGGATTTAGAGGGTGTAGATATTGATCCAATTCACCATCAGGGGTATATCATCGCAAGTGCAAATGAGAATGCACGGGATGATTTTTTAGGGATGATTAATCCGCTTTTGGAAGAGAAAACTTCTGAGTAACTAACTCTCCCTCTTCATTAAAGAAAAGGTAGTAAAGTATATCTTTTTTCACACTGAGACCCGCGAGATATCTCAGTGCTAAATTTGCTTGGAGTGATGCAATATGCATAACGATTGGAGCAGCTATTCCTGCAGGTGTCTTTTGTACAATCTTAAACGCATCATTAAATGATGATGCATCAATAAAAGAGACTTGTCCATGAAAAGCTTCCACACTTCCATATACCCAAGGCGTGTTCACTCTTTTTGCATAGGTGTTGATATCTCCACGAGTAGGAAGGTTGTCAGTCGCATCAATGATTAAATCAACCTCTATACCTTTTTCACTCCATGTTTTAAAATCACACTCATGAGCAATAGCTTTGACATAAGGGCATCTCTGCATCATTAACTCTGCATTGATGTGTGCCTTGTTTTTCCCCTCATCACCGAATTTAAAAGCGATTTGTCTGTGGATATTATGTAAGCTTACTGCATCAAAGTCAACCATATGTATCTCACCTATACCACTAGCACCCAAAGCAAAAGCTAAAGAGGAACCGAGTCCACCTGAGCCAATAATGGCTATTTTTTTAGTTTGAAGCGATGTTTGTGTCTCTTCTCCCCAAAGTTGTACCTGTCTGTGAAAATATTGCATCATAATGAATTCCTTTTGTTTATTGCTTCGTTAAATCCCCAAGACCTACGCATTTGAATGACTTCTTTGTGCTCCATATCTACTATCATAAGTTCCTCTTTATTACCCAAATGAGTTAGAAGTTCTCCATTGGGTGCGGCAAGGACTGAGTCACCATAAAATTTCCAAGATATATCCTTATCAACATACTCACCAATTCTATTGGCTCGAAGGATATAGCAGTTATGGGTAAATGCACGAGTCGTTATAAGTGCTTTCCATCTCTCATATGATTCAAATGTAGCGACACTTGGAACTAATATACAGTCCACTTTTTTGGCATCAAGCTTCGCAAAGAGTGCATCAAAATGAAGCTCAAACCCACTAATGACTCCAAACTTAAAGCCATCAACATTAAAAATCATAGGTGTTTGAATCTTTGCTATGTCATTAGAGAAAAATTTCTCTTCATTCCAGTGTGAGTAGTTTATGAGAAGTTGTTGTTGATAGTATGCAGTAGAAGAGGGTGCAAATTTTGCTATAACTTTATAAAGCTTTTTTTGTTTTACAATTATAAGTGGCGCTATTATTGTCATCACATAAGTAGAAGATAACTCTTTAAGTATCTTGATTTGATGCAGTGATTGCTCTTTTATCATACTTAGAGACATATTTTGTAACTCTTTAAAAAAAGGGTTTAAAACATACTCTCCAAGGAGTAAAACTTTTACACCATTTTTATGGGCTATTCGTATATGGTTATAGAGTTTTGTGGAACTCATACCCTGTGCATTGAGTTGTAAAACGGCGGCTCTCATACTAAGAAGCTTTTATCTCTTGAATCTTTATCTGAGCATCTTCTAGCATCTTTTGTGCATCATTTAACTCTTTTATTCCCGCTTCATAAGCTTTTACACTATTTTCTAAAGTTATCTCAGGACTCATAAGTGTCTCTAAAATCTTTTTACTTTTTTCTAGTTTTTCTTCAAATCCAGTTGTCTCTTTATGCATCTAAAATATCCTTTACATAGGTGTCAAATTTTTCAAGTTCTACAAGAAAGGCATCATGACCATAATCACTCTCTATATCTCTGTATGAGTAGTTTTTATTATCAATAGATTGCAGTTCATCAGCTAGCTCTTGCATCTCAATGTTTTTGAAAAGTATATCATTTTTAAAACTAATAAGATGTAACTCAGCAGTGACTCGTTTAAGTGCCTCTGAGAGGGAGTCGAAACCACGGGCTAAGTCGTAAATATTTATCGCTTTTGTGATGTAGAGATATGCTAATGGATCAAACCATTTTGTAAAATTATAACCATTATACTCTAGATAAGATTCCACTTGAAATTTTCCAAAAAGCTCATATAAACCATCTGTCCGTTTATATTCACGACCAAATTTATCTTTCATAGACTCTGGAGATAAAAAGCTTATATGTCCTGCCATACGACCAACCGCCATGCCTGATAAACCTTGCTCTTTGATAATCTCAGGGTCATAATACCCTTGTTTAAAGTCAGGGTCTTTAAGAATGGACTCTTGTGCGACTTTATTAAAAGCGATGGCCCAAGGTTGGGTTGCATGTGTAGCTGCTAGAGAGATGATTTTATTTGCAAAGTTCGGGTAGTGAATGGCAAATTGCAGGGCTTGCATACCACCCATACTCCCACCAACAATAGCGTGAACTCTATGAATATCTAATCTATCAAAAAGAATTCTTTGTGCTTTTACCATATCTTTGATGCTTACAACGGGAAACTTATAGCGGTAAGGCTCATGATGTGGATGTGCAGGAGACATAGGACCCGTTGAGCCAAAACAGCTCCCTATAACATTGGAGCAGATGACAAAATATTTATCAGTATCTATAGCTTTACCTGAACCGATAAATCCATCCCACCAACCAGTTTTACTCTCATCTTCATAGAGACCTGCTGCATGATGTGAACCTGTGAGCGCATGACAAACGACTATGACATTACTTTTATCATCATTGAGCGTTCCATAGGTCTCATAGGTGATATCGTAAGGTTCTAAGATACGCCCACTCTCTAAATAGAGTGGATTTGTAAAGTGTTCAGTATGTGTTTGTAGGTTTAGTGACAAGTTCTTCTGCTTTTTTGTAAAATAATTCTGCTATTTTACCCAAAGACTCTTAATTATGCTTCAAGTGCCTGTTTAATATCGGCAATCAAGTCCGCAGAACTCTCCAAACCGGCAGAGATTCTAATAAGTCCAGAGGGTACACCACAAGCGATTAACTCATCAGGTGAGAGTTGTTGATGCGTTGTCGATGCAGGGTGTGTAATGATAGACTTACTATCTCCAATATTTACAACAAGAGAGTATAGCTCTGTTGCGTTTACTATCTTTGTTGCCTCTTCTAAACTAGCAACTTCAAAACTAAGTAGTCCACTACACTGCCCATCTGTAAAATACTTTTGAGCCATTTCATAGTTGCTATTTGATTTGAGACCAGGGTAATTGACTTTTTTTACCTTTGGATGTGACTCTAAAAACTCTGCTAAAGCAAGTGCATTTTTAGAGTGTTCTCTCATACGAAGAGATAAATGCTCCATCCCTTGGATAAATAACCATGAGTTAAATGGAGAGCTAACAGCCCCAATATCACGAAGAAGAGAGAGCCTCGCACGCAGTGTAAAAGGTGGTAGTGGTACATCTACATACACAAGTCCATGGTAAGAAGCATCAGGTTCATTAAAGTGTGCATATCGAGGATTTCCTTTGAGCTTTTCAAGTAAACCTTTGCGTTCAACTAAAATTCCACCTATCGCTAAACCTTGTCCTGTTGTATACTTTGATGCACTATGCACTGAAATATCTGCTCCATATTCAAAAGGACGACAAAGAACAGGTGTTGCAACTGTGTTATCTACAACTGTTAAAATCCCATGCTTATTTGCAATAGTAGTAATGGCTTCAATATCCGCAACATCTATACTTGGGTTCGTTAACGATTCAAAAAATATTACCTTTGTTTTTGAGTCAACTAATCCCTCTATCTCATCAGGATTATGCACATCAAAAAATCTCGCTTCTATACCAAAACGCTTGAGTGTATGTGCTGTTTGTGTTAAACTACCACCATAGAGTTGTTTTGCACATACTATGTTATCACCAGCCTCTGCAGCATTAACAATAGCAAAAAAGATAGCACTCATACCACTGCTCGTAGCGATAGCTGCTTCTCCACCTTCTAACTCAGCAAAACGCTTCTCAAATACATCTGTTGTTGGATTATTTAAACGGGTGTAAATATTTCCAAGTTCTTTGAGTGCAAAGAGATTTGCCGCATGTTCAACATCACGAAATTCGTAAGCAGTAGTCTGGTAAATAGGAACAGCCATTGTCCCTTGTGTGTCTTTTTCATATCCTGCGTGGAGTGCTTTTGTTTGTAAATCCATTGTTTTAATCCTCTGTTTTATGTAAAGTTTCTTCTTTGAGTTGTTCTAAAAAATGCAAAATATTCTCTTGATATGCCTTCGTATCTTCATCATGTGTTAAAAGTAAGAGTGGGTGTAAGGCTTTGATATCTATTTTTTTAGCATATCTAGGAACGATTTTAAGCTCCTTGACAATAGAATCAATTAAGGAGTCTATTCCTAAGTTATTATCATCTCTTACTTTTTGTACAAGTTCTTTAGTCGATATCATAAGAAGGTTTGCTCTATCTGTATCACCATTGTAAATATTTAATGCGATGTCTTTTACTACAACAAAGTTTTCAACAGGAGCCTTCTCATTTGCTGCAATAACAAGTGCAAAAATCTTTGCTCGAAACTCTAATGAGCCATGATGATGCACAAACAATTCACGAAAAGCACTAAAAAAATAGTGTTTTATCCTAAAACTTAGTCGCATTTATTTTCCTTGTGTGATATTATACAAGGAAAATGGTATAATCGCGCTAATATTATTAAAGGAATTTTTATGGGTAGAGCATTTGAATATAGAAAAGCATCAAAATTAAAAAGATGGGGAGCAATGTCAAAACTGTTTCCTAAATTAGGAAAAGTTATTACTATGGCAGCAAAAGATGGAGGTGGAGATCCTGATATGAACCCGAAACTCCGTACTGCAATTTTGAATGCTAAAGCGGAAAATATGCCAAAAGATAATATTGATGCAGCTATAAAAAGAGCTACAGCAAAAGATCTTAAAGATATGGCAGAGGTAAACTTTGAGGGGAAAGCTCCACATGGTGTACTCATCTTTATAGAGTGTGCAACGGACAATAATACACGAACTGTTGCAAATGTAAAAAATATTTTGACAAAAAATGGTGCTGAGATGCTTAACAAAGGATCATTAGAATTTATGTTCTCTCGTAAAGCACTTTTTGAGTTTGATTTAAAAGAGGGCATGGATATAGAAGAGTTAGAGTTAGAGCTTATTGATGCTGGTCTTGAAGAGATTGAAGAAGAAGAGGGTGAGTGTTTGGTAACTGCTGATTATACAAGCTTTGGTACTCTTCATGAAGCTTTAGAGTCAATGGACATCGAGATAAAAAAAGCGACATTAGAGCGTATTGCAAATACTCCAATTGAAATTACAGAAGAACAACAAATAGATATAGATAAAATATTAGAAAAGTTAGAAGATGATGAGGATGTTCAAAAAATCTATACTAACTTAGCATAACGCTTGATGCAGTATATAAAAGAGCATACTACAACTACATTAGAGGTGAAGCAATCAAAATTTATTGCTCACCTTATTCCATACACTCTTTATGAAGAGACCCTTCAAAACTTAAAAATAGAACATCCAAAAGCAAGACATTTTGTTACAGCCTTTCGTTATCTTAATGAGTATGATCAGATAGTTGAGCATTCGAGTGATGATGGTGAACCGAGTGGTACGAGTGGTAAACCCTCACTGATGGTACTACAAGGGCAGGGATGCATTAATACAGCAGTTATTATTGTCCGCTATTTTGGGGGAACGAAGCTTGGAACAGGGGGACTTGTAAGAGCTTATAGTGACGCTGTTAATATGGTTATAGAAAATTCTGTTTTTTATGAGTATAAGAAAGAGATTATAAAAACTATAGAGATAGAGTATAGTGATGTTCGCTATATTGATTATGAGTGTTTAGAGTTTGATGTTGTAGTCGTTGAAAAAATATTTGATGCTAAAGTGCTTTATACCATACAAGCAGATGAGCAGAGTATGGCGTGTTTTTTAGAGAAAGTTCAAAGAGTTGTGAAAACTCTTTAAACTTTTATTAGTGTTTACCTTGTAACGCACTTCCCATATCCCACATAGGCATAAAGATACCAAGTGCAAGCAATATAACCATACCTGCAATAAAAAAGAGCATAATAGGTTCAATAGCTTCACTTAAACCATCAATAATAGCATCAAAGCGCATTTTATAATATTCTGCTACTTTTTGAATCATTGCATCAAGAGTACCACTATCTTCACCTGCTCGAACCATTTGAATAATCATATTTTCAAACAGTTCTGTTTCATCAAGACCTTTATTCAGTGTACTTCCTTTTTCAACAGCAATTTTTACTGATTGGAGCTTATATTTTAAAGGAAGATTATCTATCATATCAATAGCTGTATCTAAAGCTTCTGCTATAGGAATACCTGCACGGATTAGCTCTGAAAATACTAAAGTAAATCTATTTAGCGTTGAAAACTTAATAATATTTTTTAGTAAGATTGTTCTTAATAGTATTTGATGCCATTTATATCGAATATGTTTATAATTATTGATAAAATACTTTAAAGTAAATATAAAAAGAAAAATAGCTGCTAAAACTAGAAGACCATAATTAATAAGTAAATCAGAGAGTGTCAAAAGAATAATAGTAGGAAGAGGTAAATCTGCACCTAAACTATCAAAGATACTTTTAAATTGAGGTACAACATAAGTAAGAAGAACACTAAATGCAACTGCCATGGCAACCATTACATTTCTTGGATATGCCATTGCTTTTTTAAACTTGACAACATTAGAACGAATCTCTTCAAGCATATCTGCAAGTGAGTAAAGAGCTTCATCAAGGTTACCTGTTTTTTCGCCGAGTTGTACCATAGCAATAGATAAGTTACCAATTTCAAAACGAAAAGCTTCCATAGCAGCTGAAAAAGAGTGACCAGCATTAATATCATCCGCAAGTTTGGAAAAAACTATTTTTAAAGCTTCATCATCAGTGGCAACAGCAATCTCTTTTAAAGAATCATGAATAGAAATTCCAGCATTGACCATTACTGCAAGTTGTCGCATTGCAGCAATAAGAGAATCAGGTTTTATCTTTTTCTTTTGTATGTTTTTTAGTAAATCATCTTTAAATCTTTTCAGCTGATTTTCTAGGGGCTCTTTTCCTTCTACAACTTTGATAATAATACCATTATATTTTAGCTTTGCAAAATTATTAGCCTCTTGTCGATTTTCAGCATAAAAACCAATCTCTTCTCTTTTCCCTTGTGTGTATACTGTCGCGATAAAATATTTCATCCTTTTGCCACCTTTAATATTTCTTCAATACTTGTGATACCATCAAGAGCTTTTTGTAAACCATTTTGAAAAATATCTATAAAACCATCTTTAAGCGCTTGTTCATGCATCTGATCTTTTGAAGCACCTTTTGCAATGAGAGATGAAAGAGATTCCGTTATTGTTAACACTTCACAAATCATTTCTCTACCCATATACCCACTATCTCCACACTCTTTACAACCACTTCCTTTATAAAATTTAGCACCTTCTGGTACTTTACCATGTATCTCTTCTAAAATTGTAGCACTTAACTCCTCTTCAACTTTACAGTGTTTACATATTTTTCGCACAAGTCTTTGTGCTTGTATAGCTACAAGAGCACCACTAATAAGATAGTGCTCAATACCCATATCTGCCATACGAGGAATAGCACTAATAGAGTCATTTGTATGCAGTGTAGATATAACCATATGACCCGTAAGTGCTGCTTTAATGGCAATCTCGAGGGTCTCTTGATCACGAATCTCTCCAATCATAATCTTATCAGGATCTTGGCGAAGAATTGAACGAAGTGCATCAGCAAAACTAAGACCTATTTTTGCATTTACCTGTACCTGCTGAATAAGATTCATTCTATACTCAACTGGGTCTTCAACGGTAATAACTTTATCTTCAACATTCCGAAGTTCATTAAGTGCACCATAGAGAGTAGTTGTTTTACCAGAACCAGTAGGACCAGTTACTAAGATAATACCATAAGGAGCTTCTAAACCTTTTATAAGCTTGTGATAACTTTCACTATCCATACCTGCATCTTCAAGTTTAACGAGTGCTTTTTCTTTATCTAAAACACGCATAACAATTGATTCACCATATAGAATAGGTAGATTTGATATACGAAAGTCATATTCTCTACTCCCAACTAAGGTTGAAAAACGACCATCTTGAGGTTTCCTTTTTTCGGCAATATCTAAATTAGCTAAGAGTTTGAGTCTTGATGCAAGGGGTGGATATATGTCTTTTTCAAAAATAAATGTTTCTACAAGTTTTCCATCAATTCTCGCTCGAACAACACAGTTCTTTTCAGTAGGTTCTATATGTATATCACTTGCGCGTGCATTAATACATGTTTTAAGAACCACATCAATAAGTTGTAATACTGAAGAAGCTTCTTGTTGTTCTTCAACACTACTAATAGAATTGAGTTCATCTTTTATTTTTTTTACTAAGTCTTTTACACTGTCTTTGAGCGCAATTTTATAGAGATATGATGCAATTTGTTTTTTTGTACTTAAAGCAATCTTTACAATTTTTCTAGGAAAAAGCCTTTGGATAGACTCTTGCGCATCAATGTTAAGGGGATCATTAAAAGAGATTATGACATTCATATCATCTTGAGAAATAGGAATTGCATTATATTTTTGAAGTTGGGCAAGAGGTACTTTACTCATAAGACGATAATCCATATCAATAGAGTCTAAATCTATAAACTGACAATCTAACTCTTGTGCTAATTTCTCAAGTACTATCTTTTCACTAATATAATCATAATTGTCAATGATTGATAAATCATAAACACCATCACGAACTTTTTGGACAATATAACGGACTAATCGATCCATTGTCATAAAACCAGAAAGTGTGATATCTCTAAGGATTAAATTTTCACTTATTCCCTTTTCTAATAGTCTGTGAACTTGCCCCTTCATTATAGAGCCATCAGCAAGTAAATCGGTTGTTATTCTATCCAAAGTAAACTCCTACCAGTAAACATGTCGTTTAATAGTTATTGTATCATAATATTCTTCTATAACAATCTTATTGAGTTTATAATCTTGGGATAAGTATAGTTTATATGTTAATTTTGCATCATCTGGATCTTCAAAGAGATAAAAAGCCTTTGGCTGATGTTTTCCAATTTTAGCGTATAAATCAAAAACTTTTGACAAAACATAATCAGTTGTTGGTAAATTAAACTCTGATAAATCATAATTATCAACAAGTGAATGATAGAGTAGTTTTTTCTGCATAAGAATAACTGAAAAGTATGCCGAATTTGCTCGAGACTCTTCTGAAAATTTTAGTACAGAGGTGGGAACTGCTAGTCTATCAATATAGTCTGATTTGAGACATGCAAATGCATACAAAGAGACAAATTCCTCATCTCTTTTATGTTGTTTAAAATTATCAAATCCTATACTACAAACTTTCTCATACTTTTCATTTTGATATAAATTAAACATATTTTGTTTAATATCTGCATACAAAGAGCTAACTACAAAAAGTAAAATTAATAATTTCATTTGAACTTTCCTGCTTTAATTTCATTTAAAAGTATGAGTGCACTACTTGAGTGGGAATACCTGATATAGGTTTTAAGAGTATTCACTGCTTTATCCTTTTTCCCCATTTTTACTAGAGATTTTGAAAAAATTATCCAACTTTTATCAATGTTTTTGTCAATGTTATTTGTTTTTAAGGCATAATCATAAGCTTCTCTGTATTTACCTAGTTCATAGTATTTTTTTGCCACAAAGAGACTAAGTACAGGGTTATGACTTTTTTCAAAGCGTTGAATAACTTCAGAAATATCATTTTTCGTATTTTCTCTATGTATATTTATGCTGTTTACTTCTATAGTAGAAGCCTCTTCTTTCTGCTCTTGTGGATTTTGGATTTTAGTTCTATTTGTAGCTACGCTTTCTTTTTTCAGAGTGTTGTTTTCTTGATACTCTATAGAGTGTACTTCATTTTTATAATATGGTTGAATTGAGTTTTGCATTTTTTTCATAAAGTCTAAAGAAGGTGAAAGTTTCACTTTATCTTCCTCTTCTTTTTTAATAACTTTTATCTGTTTTGGATGTTTTTGCTCTTCTCTAGCAATTATTTTCTTTTTACTGATTTGAACAATTTCTTTTTTTATACTCTTATGAACTGGAACTTCTTTTTGTATATGTGATTTTTTTTCATGATTTTCTTCTGTATCGCTCATAAAGTTTATAAGTAAGATGATGATAATAAGTACACTTACCACGATTGTAAGATGTGGAATATAAGATTTTATTTTATAACGCATCCATCTATGTTCGAGTTCTCTTGTATTAAGCATCAATAAGTCCTACATGAATAGCTGACATTTCAATAAGTTTATGAGAAATATGTTCAGTTTTCAAAGATGAGAGTTGATGGTTTTTTTCATATAGAGAGTAGAGTTCAAAAAGTGTATAGAGTAATTTATTTGTATCTCTATAGTTTCCACTAGTGATTTTATGAATTAAATGAACTGATTTAGCGGTAAACATATTTGCAGTGTCAAAGCAATTGGCTTTCATGAGTTTCTTTTGAATATATATTTTAAGTTCAGTACTTGAAGCATTCTCTAGTTCAATACTTTCCCAAATACGCGTTTGAAAGTGCTCTTTAGCAATAAGATCCTCTTTCTCTGTTTTGTGTAGTGTAATTACAAACTTAACAGTTCGAGTATCTGAAAGTAAACGAATTTTTTCCATGAGTGCTTCAGAATAGAGCTGTGCTTCATCAAGAAGAACTACAGGGACATTTTCCTTTGATGTAGCTTCTACAATTTTCATAAATTGCGTAAAGTTGAGTTCACCACTATATTTTGTATTAAAAATATCTTGCGCTAATGTTTTATAAAACTCACTTTCATCTAAGATGGGTGTTTTATAGAGATAGATTTCATTTGATGTTGAGATGTCTTTATAGAGTTTATTTAAAAACATACTTTTACCTGTTCCAGGTTTCCCATACAACAAAATCATTTTGAGAGGTTTCTTGATAGAGTCTTTGAGTGATTGATAAATCGTTGAGACTCTATCTAGTTGTATATAATCTTTTGCATTTACAACATCTAAGAAAACATCTTTAGAATTTACAAAGATACTTTCCATATATGTTAATTCCTACTCTTCTTCATTTTTTATAAGTTTTGCTGGTACTTTTAAGCCAACTTCTGGAGTGTTTTGAACTGTTAATTTATTTGTTTGATCCGTATTAGAAAGTTTCTCTTTCATAATAATATCATCGCTTAAACCTTCATATCCTAAATCAGCTAAAGATACATTATTTATCTTTTTATCAATGATATGCGGTTCAATTATAATAACAAGTTCTTGCACTTGTTTTATTTTTTCTTCATATTTAAAGAGAGAACCTACTACTGGTATATCTCCAAGTAGTGGAACTTTATTTGCATTAATAGTATTTTTAGTATTAATAAGTCCACCTAAAATAATCCGATTACCATCTTTTACTGTTACAACAGAAGAGAGTTGTCGTCTATTTAAATCAGGTGGCATATTTCTCTCTGCATTATTTGAGTTAGATATATCTTGTGATGTTTCAGATAGGGAAGGATTGATTTTTAAGGTAATTGTTTTATCATCAGAAATTTCTGGTGTAATAGTTAAAAGAACACCTGCAAATACTGATTGAATGTTTTCATTGGCACTTTGTGCTCCAGCACCTGAACCACCTGCTAAAGTTTGTGTGCTTGTAACTTTATAAAAATATTCAGTTCCTGCTGTTATAAGTGCTGGTTGATTATTTAAAGTAAGTACTTTTGGGTTTGAAATAGAGTTGACATTTCCTTGTGTTTGTAGAAATTTAATAACTTCTTTGAGTGATCCTTTTGCTGTAACATTGACAACACTTGTAATACCACCCACAGCACTTGAAACTGCTCCAGCTGTTGTTGTATCAGCAGATGAAGCACCACCTCTACTTCTAGTACTTGAAAAATCTACATTAACATTCTGAAGAGCATACAACTGTTTCCAGTCTATACCAGTAGTTTTTCCTTCATTCATTGTAACTGAGAGTAATTGCACATCAATTAAAACTTGAAGTTGTACTTTTTCTTGTAGTCTTTGTAAGTATTTTTCAAAACGCTTTAATTGTTTTGTTGTTGCTGTTACGGTAATTAAACCTGCATTTTTATTTATAATTGGAGCAGAAGCTTTATAAGAGTCATTCGGACGGTTTAAAATATTTTGAAACTCTTTATCAAGTTCCTTCCAAAATATCACTTCATCGGTACTTTCTATCTGAATACCTGTTTGTGAACCATTACCTGCTCCAGCACCACTAGCACCACCAGTTGCACCGCCACCAGCACCACCAATTGCACCACCCGCACTACCACCAGTTGCACCGCCAGCACCACTTACTCCACCTTGTGCAGAAGGAGAATTTGAGCTTAATGTTACATCAGTAGTACCTGTACTCTTTCTTTGAGAAAGAATATAGTCAATTTCAAATACTTTTGTTGTAAGATAAGATATCTTAAGTAAATTATCTTCAAGAGTGTATGATAAGTTGTTTTCAGTTAGAATGATATTTAAGACTTCATCTATAGTGAGATTCTTAAGATTTGTTTTATTTAATGTGGAGTTTAAAAACTTTTCTGCATTAGGATCAGTCACTATTATACTAAAACCACATTCGTCACTCAATTGGTCTACAAAATCAATGATTTTTGTGTCTTTTACAGCACTTATACTAAAAAGTTCGTAAGAGCAATCAGCAAAGCTACTTGTACTTAATAGAGCCGCTAAAAGTATTGATTTTATTGGTGTTGTTATATATTTCATTTTTAAATCCTACTTATTTTAGAAATTTTATTTTTTTACTACCACTTTTTGTTGAAAGAAGTATCTTTTTTTCAGAATTGGCTAGCAAAACAGAGTTCCTATGAATCTCTTTTACCTTATATCTACCAATTTTATCACCTAGCTTATACCATGATCCATTAATCATAGCAGAGTTATTCATTATCGCACTAATTGTAAGAGTTCCTGAAACATATCGAGTTTTACTCGGTACATAAGTTTCTTTACTCCTTGTAGTTGCTATTTTAGTAGCCAAAGGTTGGATTGTCTTTTTCGTATTATCTGCATTGACAGTAATATCATTCTTTTTTAAGAAGATAAAAGGATCCTTAAGTTTTGATAAACTTCTGCTACTCATGCCAGTACGAGCAGGCTTAATAGCTTTGACTTGTTCATCAACCCATGATAACTCATTTGAAATAAGAGAAGTTCCCACAAATATAGAGAGAATAATAATTGACTTTTTCATTAGTATGTAATCCCCCACACAGAAATATTTAAATCTGTATGTAATGATTTATTTGCAGTTATATTTATATTATGTACATCGACAACTAATTCACTTTGTTCAAGAGAATTGATAAATCTTAAGGTATTTTTATAGTTAGCTTTTGAACTAACGCTAATATCTAAAATATGACCAAAAGATTGTGAGTTCTTTGCATACTTATTTGTGATAGTTTGAATTTTCACATTGTACTTTTGAGCATTTTTTGATATAGAATCTAAATAGTCTCCCCACGATCTTTCATCATAAATGAGCGAAGATATTGTTTCAATTTTACTTTTAATATAGCTATTATTGTCTTTTGCAAGTACAATATCATTATTGATATTCGTTATCTCCTGATCTAGTTGTGTGATTTTTACTGTAGGATTTTGCATCAGAAAATTTTTATCACTTCTAATTTTTTGCTCGTAATTAAGAACTTCTTTTCTTGTTTTTTCAAAGCTATTAAATGAACTGTCCCAAAAAAGAGAATATGCAAATGCAAATATTGCTGCGACAATCATCGTATATGTCATGTAAATATCTTTTTGACTCTTATCAGCAAAAGTTTGATCTATAGCATGGAGATAATCTTCGATATTTATTTTAGGTAGACCTGTTTTCATAATATATTCACCTTTAATTGTGAAGTGTATACTTTACTTTCTTTATCGTAGCTAATTTTATTTAGCTGAAATTGAAATGACTTTTCATATATTTTTGTTAAATCTTGAACAAGTCTTGTTATTCTTCTGTCTTTTGATGATATTAGGTTAAAAGTAAAGGTCTTTTTTGCATCATCTTGACTATACACTAAAGAATCCATTTTAACATTGTGTTTATTTAGATTTTTGGTAAATGTTGCAATGAGTTTTGCCTTCATAGGATAATTAACTTTGACATCATGAATTTTTATTAAAGTATTTTTCTTATTTAAATATTCATTTTTTTCTACTTTTAAAAGAGTAAGTGCTTTTTTCTTTTCAGCCTCTTTACTTTTTAAGGTAGACTCTCTAGTAGTTTTATTATTATGAACCTCATTGTAATCATCTATTAATAAGTTCTTTTGTAAACTTTGTGCATAATCCAAAGTCCAATATGTGGCAGGATAGGCAAATGCAAGTAGAAATGAAGCTAGTGTGAGTAAAATGATTTTACCACTTTCTCTTTTTATAAATGCTGGAGGACGATGGTAAGTAGTGAAATTACATGCATAACGCTCCTCTTCTGGTAGAGTAGTATATATATGCATTAAAGCATGAAGCTGATCTACATAAGTACTACTACTCTCATAACCATAGTCGAAGTTAAAGTCACTCGATTTTATATTGAGTTCGACTTCTAACATTTCGTCTAGCTTCGTCACACTCTCTAATTGAGAACCAATATAGACATGTTCAAATTTTTCTATCTCAAAGGCACGCTTTGCATATGTTAAAATATCATTAATATTTGCAAAGAGTTCTTTATAAAGTTTAATAAAATACTCTTTATAGTCACTTTGTGTCTCTTTTAAGTTCTCATTTGCGTAATAATTTAAGAAGCTATCATAGTCAATTCTTTCCCCGTAGAGTTCACAAAATCGCTCATGCATTTCAGCAAGGGAAAATTTAATAGACTTAGTATATATAAATTCTTTATCTTTATAAAGAGTTATGAAAGCATCATTCTCTTGAATATATATAAAACCATGAACACTACTACTGTCAATAATCTCTTTTGAATAAAGTGATTTTATTAGAAGTGGAACAGGAATAATAATATCTAAATATTTTATTTTCTCAACAACTGTATTAAAGGTATGTGTTAAATCTAATGGGTCTACAATAAAAACATGAAAGTGTCTATTCTCTTCATCAAGATTTTGAAAAGTTTCTATATATTGTATCTGATACTCTACAGCCTGATCTAAGGCTAGCTCATAATATGCTTTTGAATTGATAGCATCATAGAGATCTTCATCAGGAATATTTTTACTAATCTCTAATTGTGCATTAATAAACCCTTTTGTATTAATGTAAGAGAGAGCAAATTGATCTTTTGAAAACTCAGGCGATGTAGTCTGTGTTAAAAAACTTGATACACCACTGAAGTAAATATCTTTATATGGATTAACAGATATAACACTTGAAAAAGAGTGTTGTGCTTGTGAACTCATTTATAATCCTATTTAAAATGAACCATTATCATGGAACAAAATTCATCTTTTTTGTAAAATTCTACTCTGTAAACTTTATGTTTTTTATCAACTGAGTAGTGTTTGTTTAAATCTTTCAGTGATATTTTCATACCACTTTCATTGGTTACACCTTTTGAGTAGTATCCAATAACATTTACACGGTAATTCTTGTCTTTTACAATCTTAAAATCGGCATTTACAGAAATTTCTGAAGCTGAATTTACAGAAGTTGTTTTACCATCTATAATAAAATCAAATTTATCATCGGTCTTTTGAGATATCTTAAAGTATTGAGGTTTCAGTACAGTAATTAACTTATTACCTATATAAACTCTATACTTACCCTTACTTTTTTGAATATCTCCTAGCACATTGGAAAATTTAAATGTATTACTTTTTGATTTTATCGGAATAAAGCTTAAAGATTTTTTTATATCACTTAAATTTAACAAAATATTGTCGTTTATCTTCAAAGTCCCATAATTATTGATGATTTTTCGTATTTCTTTTTCATTTAAATCAAAATTTCTTATAAAAGTAATACCCATAATTTTCATATATTCTTCAATTGCCAAAAGTTGATAAAAAACTTTTTGGCTCAGTGATGATAAGTTTTTACTTGTTTCTATAGCAAAAGCAGGTTTATTATGTGTCACAGCAAAATAGGTAAGAGAGAGTTGCATTGCTTCATCATCATATTTTGTATTTGTGTTTTTTACATCAAAACTATGATGTTTTTTGAGGAGTTTTTTATTTACATTATCTTTAACTTCTACGGCTATTTCACTTAAATTACCAAATTCTTGACTCTCATTGATTTTACATTGATCAATGACACATGTTTGACCCCAAGCATTAGGATTGAAAATGTTTCCTTGACTCTTTTTTCTATAAAAGCCATGACCATCATGGAGGTTGAGAATAAGTGAGACATTTTTTGTCAAAATAATTTTTTTTATCTCTTCGACAATTGCTTTATCCTTATCATTCTTATGAA
>JALSUU010000217.1 GCA_027071075.1 Sulfurimonas sp.
GCCAACTCTTTTTTCAAATACTCACCAGTAAAAGAACCTGTTTGCTCATAACTTTGTGCTAATTCTTCAGGAGAGCCTTCTGCGATGATAAGTCCACCACCACTTCCCCCCTCTGGTCCCATATCTATCACATAATCGGCATTTTTAATCATGTCCAAGTTATGTTCTATAATTAACATAGAGTTTCCAAGTTCCACAAATTTATGAAGAACCGATGTTAATCTATCAACATCTGCAAAGTGAAGTCCAGTCGTTGGCTCATCAAGAATATAAAGTGTTTTACCTGTATCTTTTCTACTTAACTCTTTACTTAACTTAATGCGTTGTGCTTCTCCACCAGAGAGTGTTACTGCATTTTGACCAAGGCTAATATACCCTAAACCAACATCAACAAGTGTTTTCATTTTAAGATTTATTTTTGGGATAGGTGCAAAAAACTCATAGGCTTCATCTACACTCATCGCTAAAACATCTGCTATAGTTTTGCCCTTATAAAAAACTTCTAAAGTCTGTTGGTTATAACGCGCTCCATGACAAGAGTCACACTTCACCATGATATCTGGCAAGAAGTGCATCTCTATCTTTATTTCACCCTCACCCTGACACTTCTCACAGCGTCCACCTTTGACATTAAAACTAAATCGTGAAGTTGTATACCCACGGATTTGTGACTCTTTTGTTTGTGAGAAAAGATTTCTTATCTCATCCATCACACCTGTATAGGTTGCAGGGTTACTTCTAGGAGTTCTCCCTATTGGGCTTTGGTCAAGATAGATTACCTTGTCCACATGCTCAAGTCCAGTTATCTCTACACCTGCTACCTTATTTACTTTTCTTGCATGGTTGAGGAGTTCTCTTGCTGTTGGAAGCAGTGTTTGAAGCATCAGTGAGCTTTTACCACTTCCACTTACACCAGTGATGCAGACAAAATTATTTAAAGGAATTTTTGCACTTAGATTATTAATATTATTGAGCGTTACATTTTTAATCTCTATATATTTCTCTTGCTTGCGTCTATAAAAGTACTCTACCTGTTTACGCCCATACAAATAATCTGCTGTGAGTGTTTTCGCTTTTTTGAGTTTTTCTAGTGTTCCACTAAAGACTACATCTCCACCAAACTTTCCAGCACCCTCACCGATATCTATGATAAAGTCAGCATTCTCAATAGTCTCTTTATCATGCTCAACAACGATAACACTGTTCCCTTTTTCTTGTAATGAACGCAGAGTGCGAATAAGTTTGAGCGTATCTCTCTCATGCAGACCTATACTTGGTTCATCAAGAACATATAAAACACCCGTTAAACCACTTCCTATCTGTGAAGCGATTCTAATTCTCTGTGCTTCACCACCTGAGATAGTTCGTGCATCACGCCCAAGAGTAATGTATCCTAAACCAACATCAAACAAGAAGTAGAGTCGCTCTCGTATCTCATTTAAAATTGGTGCAGATATTTGTGCATCTTGGGTTTGCATATAAGAGAAGTTTTCCTCTTTTGCAAACCACTCATAAGTTTTTGCTATTGGCATCTCTAAAAGTTCTGCTACCCCTTTTCCTGCAACTTTTACAGCTAAAGACTCTACTTTTAAACGATTTGAGTTACAGATATTACATACCTTTTCACTCATATAATCTCCAAGTTCTTTCTCATCTTTAAACATATCATACGCTATTCGGATGATTCCAGGAAAGAGTCTTTTTACTTCATGTTTTTTCCAAAGAAAAGTTACCTCTTCTATGTTTCCATGGAGTATTGCCTTTTTCTGATGCTCTGGGAGTTCTGAGTAGGGAATCGTGATATCTATTTTATTATGCGCACAAAAACCCTTTAAAAATGTAAAGTAGTAACCTTTGTTAAAACCATAGACTATTCTTACAGCGCCCTTCTCTATGCTCAAATCAGAATCAATAATTTTCTCTTGATCAAGTGCATAACGCAGACCTAAACCATCACACTCAGGACAAGCACCTTTTGGTGAGTTAAAGGAAAAACTTAAAGGCTCTAAAGGATCAAAACTAATCTTACAATCAAAACAAGCATTATGTTCAGAGTAGTGCATGTTTGCTTTGCAATCTAACTCTTCATGGTTAAGTATCTCTATCTCTAACTCGCCATAGGACTCTTTGAGTGCTTTTTCAACATCTGCTGCAATTCGTTCTTTGTTTTCCTCTTTGACAACAACTCTATCAACTACAACTTTAATAGTATGTTTTTTTGTTTTAGAGAGTTCTATCTCCTCATCAAGGCGAACCATAACACCATCAATCATCGCTCTTACATAGCCTTTATGAACAAGAGACTCAAGCATATCAGCATAGGAACCTTTTTTCTCACGAACAAGTGGTGCTAAAAGAACAAGCTTTGCACCCTCAGGCAGTTTAGCAACCTCTCCGATGATATCTGATGCAGACATTTGAGAGATGACTTTCCCACACTTATGGCAGTGTTGCACACCTACACGAGCATAAAGCAGTCTAAAGTAGTCATATATTTCTGTAATTGTTCCAACTGTTGAACGAGGATTTTTTGAAGTCGTTTTTTGATCTATGGCAATAGCAGGCGTTAAACCCTCTATCTTATCTACATCAGGTTTTCCAACACGGTCAAGGAACTGTCTAGCATACGAAGAGAGAGACTCCATGTAGCGTCTTTGCCCCTCTGCATAAAGAGTATCAAAAGCAAGAGTTGATTTCCCACTACCACTAATTCCTGTCATAACAACAAGTTCGTTTTTTGGTATTACTAAATTTATATTTTTTAAATTATTCTCTTTTGCACCTGTAATTGTGATAACATCTTTTCTCTTCAAACTCTTTCCTTACAAAAATATTCTTTTAATTAAATATAATACAATAAGTAGATAAAAACCTACCAACATTTTCTTCTGAAGTACAACATTTACCCTATCTTTGAGGTGGATTCCGAGATATACCCCAAAAAGTGATGCAAATCCGATAATAATTCCACTTTTAAAATCAACATTTCCCTCTAAGGTATGCGAAATCAATCCCGATACAGAAGAGAAAACTACAAAAAAGAGTCCTGCTGAAACAGCTTTTTTCAGTGGCACATATAAGAAACTTACTAAAACAGGTATGAGAATAATACTCCCCCCTACTCCAATAGTCATACTTAAAGCACCTAAAACAAATCCAATCGCAAGTAAAAGAGTACGACTCACTTCTCTTTGCTCTCTATGCTCATGCGTATGAAAGAAGAGTCTTACAAGTGCAAAAATAGCAAAACCTAAAAAAAGCAACTCTAGTGTTGCACTGCTAAAATAAGAGGTAATATAACCACTCAGCAGTGCACCAATAAAACCACCAATACCGATAAAAAGAACCATCCCTGTATCTAGGTTACCCTTTTTATTGTTAAGATAACTTCCATAGATAGAACTAAAAGCCATCTGTACCACGGAGATTCCAATCGCTATTTTTGTTTCATATCCTAAAATAAGGAGCATTGGCACTAAAATAGTTCCACCCCCAATACCGAAGAACCCAGAGAGAGTACCAACAATAAGTCCAAGTAAAGAGAGTTCAAGCATAATTATCCAAAGTATTTTTAAAATTATACCATTTTCGTGAGGGTTCTTAATTTTACTTTGTGTTTTGATAAAGTATAATCTAACATAATTATAAAGGGTGTGATATGCTAACAACTATTTTACAAGCTTCTGAGAACTTTTGTGTACATCAGATACGCGAAGAGTGCACTATAAATGAAAGTTTTTCAAAGAAGAGAACGCTTATTGCTTTTATAGACATAACAAGAACTGATGATGCAAGATATAGAGTATATATTGCTTCAGATGAAGCATTTATGCAAAGAGTCTCTTTTTTATTTCTTGAAGAAAAGCAAAGTGATGAAGAGACACTTATTGATATGACTTTAGAGACTGCAAACCTAATAATAGGAAGTGCTAAAGTACTTGCAGAAGAGACTAACACAAATTCTTATACCATTTCAACACCTCATTTTGAGAAAATCGGTACCTTTGATTTTGATATAGATGATGCAAAAACACTCAAAGTGGGCGAAGATGAAATCACTGTCGCCATTAAGGAACTAGATTGAGCAGACACAATCAAAAAGAAGAACAAGTTTTCAATGAAGATGAACTGAATTGGATGGACTACTCTGGTATCTTAGATATGGAAGTTGAATTTGTTTCAGATTTAGGGGAGACAGAACTCAGTGTCAGAGATATTTTGAAGCTTGAAAAAGGCTCTATCATCGACCTTAAAAAACCAGCAGGTGAATCGGTTGAATCGTATGTAAATGGTCGTATTTTAGGAAAAGGCGAAGTTATGGTGTATGAGAAAAATCTTGCCATTCGTATAAATGAAGTCCTTGACTCTAGTGCCGTTTTATATCACCTATCAAAAGAGAGATTATGATTAAATATTTACTACTTTTTTTACTCCCCTTATCACTATATGCTTCAAAGATACTCAGTTACAATATTTATGAACGCAGTGATCGCGCTGATATTATGATTACTTTTGATACACCTTTTACTGGAAGCATTAAACAGAGTAAGGGAAACAGAAAGATTATCATTAAACTTAACGATGCAAGTATAGAATCAACAAAGAACAAAAAAATAAACTCTGATTTTTTGCACTCTATTATTATAACACCCTTAAAGAATCAAGTACAGATTCTTGCAAATATTTCGCCAAATGTAAAACTCACAGCTTCTAAAACAGCTGACGCTTATGGTTTAAGACTCAGATTTACAGCAAAAAGTTTAGTAAAGAAAAAAGCAAATAGCACTTTACAAACAGACCTCTCTGCACTTCCTATGAAAAGTGAAACAGGTCCATCAGCTAGGTACTACTTTGTTGTTGGTATTTTAATTATTGGCATTATCATTTTATTTATTTTCAATAAAAAGCTTCAAAAATTACCGAAGAAAAAACCAAAAGACTCTTGGCTATTTAACGCCATACAAGAAAAACAGGTACAAAAAACCACTCAAACAGAAGCTTCTACACAGCCTAGTAGCACAAAGAAGGAACAATCTTCTGAGATATCTATCCGATTTCAAAAAGCTTTAAATAGTTCAAATAGTGTTGTAATGCTTGATTTTGGAGAGGAGAGTTATTTAGTTTTAATGGGAAACAGTAATATACTCCTTGATAAATTTAGAGAGAATAAACCTGCATCAGAACAAGAGTTTCATCAAATTCTGCAAGAGAGAAACCAAGAGTTAGAGGATTTTATAGGCTCTCCTAAAAAAACGCAAGAGAGCATACCAAAAGAAGCACTTCAAGCGTATAAAGAACGCGCTGCACTTATCTATGGTGATGAAGAGTAGAGATTTACTTTTTAGAAGTAAATCTCTCTTTTAAAAGCTTTTTAATTACACCCAAGTTTGCAAGAGTAAGTGCATAAGAGTTATCCATCATTTTATTTATATGAAATACTTCCGTTACAGTTATACCATAAGGGTCTTTTTTCTCTTTTGATACTCTATTCTCTTCAGGTGTATAGAGATAGAGTCTCTTTCTTCCTGTCTGAATATAGTAAGTTAAGATAATCTCATCTGAGTGCTTCTTTTCCAAAGCAACGACTACTCTTTGATCCTCTTTATACTCTTCTGTAAGATTCAGTAAATTTTTTGCATCATCTATCGAGATAAATCCGATATAAAATTTATTGTAAAGATCTTGATATCTTTGAATCTTAAAACTCATCAAAAAGCTCATATCAATAATATGTTTCTTATGACTTCTAATAGTCTTTGTTATCCAACTCATAGTATTGTAGTATCTAAATGGATGGAGTTTTAACTCATGTGCTTCTATCATAGAACTTCCACTAATAATCTCTTTAGGAAGTAGTTTACGCTTGTTTTTCGAGGTAATATACTCTAACACATCTGCAGCACAAAATTCTTTTGTAAACCATACCTTACAGTAGTCAGGAAACTGCTTTGTTCCTGTTGCACCCTCATTTAAAATAATAAGTGCTTTTACCTCATAGTTTGGAAATATAATATCTAAAAGTGCTTTTTTCTTACGCAATCTTTTACGCAGTTTCAAAACTGACTTCACCAGTGTCATCTCAACAAAATAGAGTTCATTATCTTTTGTAACAAACATTGCATCAAATTCACTAATTTCACGACTTTTTGTTCTATAGACTATCTGCTCTTTTTCACTTATAGAGAGGGTATTTGCACACGCCTTATGTCGGTTTTGGTGAAAACCTTTGAGTATAAACTTGTCAATATTAGAATTGTTTTTCGCATAACGCAATAACTTTTCATATACAAAGTTCTCAAATACCTCACCTTCAAAAGATCTAAAAGA
>JALSUU010000218.1 GCA_027071075.1 Sulfurimonas sp.
CACTAATTTATAATTAATACTTATAGTTTGTAGTTTTATTTTTAAGTTATATTTAAAAACAACTCGCATATAATACATGCAGTCGAAATAGTTATACTATTTGAAATTAATTACTCTGAGGAGAGAATATGAAAAAAACTATAAAATTAGCAGTTGTAGCTGCATTAGCTTTAGGTGCAACATCTGCATTTGCAACGAACGGTGATCAAATGATGGCTTTAGGTGCTAAATCAGCAGGTATGGGTGGAGTTGGTATTGCAACAGCATTTGGTGCAGAATCAGCTTTAGCAAATCCTGCATTAATTAAAGGTAATGAAGTTACATTTGGTGGTACTGTATTTACGCCAAAAGTAGCATTTAAAGGTGAAGTTGTTAAACCACAAGCAAATGGTGCGCAATACCAAGATAGTGATGCAGATTTAAGTGTTATCCCTTCAGTGGCATTTTCATATGATATTAATGATCAAGTAACATGGGGATTAGGAATGTTTGGAACTGCAGGAATGGGTGTAGACTATCGTGATGATGTTGCACTATTTAATGATGGAACTGGTAAACCAGGTGGATTAGAGAATGCTTATATGGGTACGATGAATGGTACTAATCAGCTATCTACTGCTTTACAAATTATGAAATTTACTATGCCTATTGCTTATAGACCAATGGAAGGATTAAGCTTAGGTATTGCTCCTGTAATCCAATATGGTGCTTTAGGAATGTCATATAATAATGGTGCATTTACTCAAGGTGTACAAAGAGATGCTACAGGTGCTCCAACTGGTTCAATGAACTATCACAATACAAGAACTGGTGCAGGTACATCTGATGATTTAGGTTTAGGGTATGAAGTTGCTGCAGCATATAGTATCTCTGGTGTAACTATCGGTGCTATATATAAATCTGCTATTGATATGGAGTATAAAAATCAGATTAGTGAAGCAACTGCTAACTTTGGTCTGTCTGGATATGGTGATCACTTAGAACAACCTGCTGAGATGGGCGTAGGTGTTTCTTACTCTATCGCTGGAAATACAATCGCGATTGATTATAAAAATATTGCTTGGTCAAGTGCTAAAGGATATAAAGACTTTAGATGGGATGATCAAAATGTAATTGCACTAGGTTATGCATATGAGACTAAATCTTGGGCAGTGCGTTTAGGATATAACTATTCAAATAATCCTGTTGTAGAACAAAAAGGTTCAGCAGATTCTCCAACTTTTGCTAACTACGAAGGTGCTGTACTAAATTACTTTAATCTTGCAGGCTTCCCTGCTGTAATTGAGAGCCATATGACTATTGGTGGAACATATAAATTAAGTGATGCTGTAGGTATTGATTTAGCGTATGTTTACTCTCCTGAAGTTACTCAAAGTTTTGATACATCAGCTATGAGTCAAGGACAATATTTTAATGGTAATCCGGCTGCAAATCCTACTACACCATTTCAAAGTTCAGCGAATGTAACACATTCTCAGCAAGCATTTACTGTTGCTGCTACGGTTGCTTTTTAAAAAGTTTCCTATTTATAGAGTGCTACCAAATATTTGGTAGCATTACTTTTTTACTTACATAACTTAAATATTTCCCTTAAGTTATAAAATCATACACAATTAATTCAAATTTATGCTAGAATAATCGCAGTTAATTTGTGATAACAATATAATAAATACCACAAATAATTCAAATAAGGAAAAACAATGATAAAAACATTGATTAAGTCAACACTCACACTCTCACTTCTTGCATCTGTAGCTTTTGGTACTACGGCAACTAGATTTAATGTCGTAAATGGCGATGTAGGCGAAAAATACGATAAGCTTGTACTTGGAAGTGCTATTGAAGATGCTGTAGGATTTTCTGTTTCAGATCCACATGAAAGAATTAGTGATGCATATGAAAAGCGTTATGGTAATCCAAAAGACCCAGACTATGATAAGGCTTGGACAACAAACTTAGATAACTTAGGTTTTTTCTCTATGGATAACGATAAAGCTATTCATGATATTTTACTTACTTCTCCTCAGGCTGCAGGTTTTCAACCATTTAATCTTCTTATCTACAAAAGAAAATCTGAAGATAAAACTTATATAGGACATATTGCACCAGAAACAATGATGGATATGACAGGCGTTACAAATGCTAAAGATAGAGCAGCATATACTAAAATGTTTGATCCTTTAGATCAATGGGTAACGAAAACATTTGGTGGTAAAGTTGTAAATACTCCTATGGTACAAAAGCTTCCAGCAAAACCAATGATGACATTTGAGTTTCCAGTAGACAAAAGTGGTAGTATTGAAGACTTTACAGATGATTTTCAAGATAAGTTTGAGACAGCATTTGAAGGGAAACATTATATTATCGCAGGATTTAAAAACTTTAAAGAGACATATGAAGATTTAGAGATGCCATTTGATAAGTATGACTCATTTTTTGTTTATGGTTTATGTCATTTCACTTTCTCATATAACTTGTTTAATAAAGGCCGTCCAGATGCTGGTGTATTTGCTCCATGTGCTATGTACTTTTATATAGAAAAAGGAAGTAATAAAATGGTTGTTGGTATGCCAAGACTTTCTACATGGGTTTCTGTTATGAATATAAAAGATAAAACAAAAATCGAGTGGACTAAGAAAATTGATAAAGAAATTATCTCTATCATGAAAAGTTTAGGTGCTAAAGAGATATGAGAAAGCTACTTACACTAATCGCAACATTTGCAGTACTTTCATTTACTGCATGTTCAACGGGTAGTGCAACTCCTGATTCCTCTTCTTCTTTAGAAGGTACACAAGTGAGTACATATTTAAAAGGTGCTTATGTACCTGTTGATGATGCAAAAGCGAAACTTTCTGAAGCTGGATTTGAAGTTATAGCTACATACAAGCCTGTGAAAAAAGGTACCACTATTGTTTTTACAAACGAAGCACTAAAAGCAGAAGCAGCAAAACCAGGTCGTGCACACGCAGCAGTTCTTCGCCTTTTTATAGATGATAAAGAGAAAATGATTAGTTTTACAAACCCTATCTATTTTGGAAAAGCATTTATGCAAGATGAGTTTAATCTTGCTGTATTTAATGGAGCGCTAGAGTCTATTAATAGTGCATTTCCAGGGCTTGTTGGTTCTGTAGATAAGTTACCATTTGATAATTTAGCTGATTATCATTTTATGATGGGTATGCCATATTATAAAGATGCAGATCTTTTAGGAAAACAAAATCCTACTACAGCTGATGCTATTGCAAAAGCTAAGAAGTATAAAAAAGGAAAGGCTATTATTTTTGAATTGAAACTCTCAGATACTAGCACTCTTTTAGGATATGACTTAGGAAAGCGTACGAAAAAATTTGTTAAAAAGATTGGTCGTGCAAATGCTGCAATTTTACCATACTGTGTAGCTATTGAAAATGGTCAAGCTACTGCTTTAAACGCTAAGTATTATATTGCTTTAAGTTATCCACTTTTAGAGATGTCTCAATTTATGGGAATAGCAACTGTACCAGGTGCTATAACTAAAGATTTAGAAAAAGCTTTTAAAAAGTAAATTTATCCCCTTTACACCATAGTACTTTTGTACTATGGTAAATCCCAAAAAATATAGGAATATCTATGAAAAAAATGATATTAGTTCTAGTAAGTATATTAGCGTTTAGCACACTGAATGCTAAAGAGATAAGCACATACCTTGTAGGAAGTTATGTAGATTCTAAAACAGCAACAAGTAAGTTAAAAGCAGCTGGTTATGAGGTACTTACAAACTATGTAAGTGTGAAAGATGGTGAAACTATTGTTTTTACTGATGCTGCTTTGAAAGCTGAAGGTGCAAAACCTGGTCGTGCACATGCTGCCGTTCTTCGTCTTTTTGTTGATAACAAAGAGAAAATGATTAGTATTACAAATCCAGTTTATTTTGGAAGAGCATTTATGCAAGATGATTACAATGATGCAGTGTTTCAAAAAGAGTTAGCTACTATCAATAAAACTTTTTCTGGACTCAAAGGTTCTGTAGATAAGCTTGATGAAGATGACATCGCAGGATATCACTTTATGATGGGTATGCCTTACTACGAAGATGCTGATGAGTTAGCTGAAGGTAAATGCGTTGATTTACTTGCTAAAGCAAAAGCATACAAAAAAGGAAAGTTTTTTCTTTTTAGTTTAAAATTAAGTGATACAAGTTATTTAGTTGGATATGACTTAGGAAAAAGAACAAAAAAATTCGTAGCTAAAATTGGTCGTGCGAACGCGGCAGTTTTACCATATATGATTAAAATTGAAAAAGGTACAGCGACTTCACTAGAAGCAAAATACTACCTAGCAGTTTCATACCCACTTTTAAGTATGGGTGAATTTACAACTATTGCAACTGTTCCAGGTGCAATCAAAAAAGATTTAGCGAAACCATTTAAGAAGTAGGTTCCACTTTTATCCATCTCAAAAGAGATGGATAAAGTTTTATACCATTACAGCTTCGCGTTTTCCCTCTTTAATCTCACCAATCAAATAAGAGCCTTCAGCTTTTGCAAGTACTGCATCAACATTTTTATCTTCAACTACAAGTATCATACCCACACCCATATTAAAAGCTCTAAACATCTCTGCTCTCTCAACATGCTTCGCCATAAGCTCAAAGATAGGTAAGACTCTAATACTCTCCTCTTTTACTTCTGCCATTAAGTTCTCAGGAAGAACGCGAGGAAGATTCTCAACGATACCACCACCTGTAATATGTGCCATAGCAACTATCTCATTTTTTAACTCTTTAAACATTTTTACATAGATGTTTGTAGGTTCTAAAAGAGTCTCTATCAGTGGTTTTCCATTAAAATCATCTTCAAAGTTTAGTTCCATTTTTTCAAAAAGTACTTTTCTTGCAAGAGAGAATCCATTTGAATGAAGACCTGATGATGGGAGTGCTATAAGTTTATGTCCAGCGCGTACTAAAGATACTCTATCCATTTCACTCTTCTCCGCAACACCCACTGCAAAACCAGCTAAGTCATAATCATCTTCAGAGTACATACCTGGCATTTCAGCAGTTTCTCCACCTATAAGTGCACATTCGCTTCTTTTACAACCCTCAGCTATTCCGGCAACTACATTTGTAGCATTTTTAACATCAAGTTTCCCAGTTGCATAGTAGTCTAAGAAGAAAGAGGGTGTTCCAAAGTTACATAAAAGGTCATTAACACACATCGCAACGAGGTCAATACCTACAGTATTGTGAATGCCACTATCAATTGCAAGTTTCAGTTTAGTACCAACTCCATCTGTAGCTGCAAGCATTACAGGCTCTTTAAATCCCTTTGGTAGTTCAAAGGCACCAGCAAAAGAACCGATTCCACCCATTACTCCTGAAATTTTTGTTGCTTTTACAAGCGGTTTAATATTTTCTACAAAACTATTTCCTGCATCAATATCAACACCTGCATCTTTATAACTAATTTGACTCATTTTCTGCTCCATTTTGAGGTATATCACACTTATCAGTAATAAGGCAAATAGGACAAAAACTTACAATACCTGCTATAAGAGGTATGATTCCTAAATAGAACCATCGTATATCTGTAATAATAGCTGCAATGATTAAAACAATACCTGCTACAATACGAATATTACTACAAACTTTTTTGATTTTAATAAAATCCATTTTTCTACCTTTAACTTTTTATAAATATTATGTAATTATATCTATATTAAGTAAAATTAATCCAAAAGTGGATAAAATCGCGCTAAGAAAGGATTAATTAATATGAAAAAATTTATATATGATGAAATGATGGTTCATGTAGGTGTTTGTACAAACAAAAATCCTCAAAATGTTTTAATAATAAGCAGTGATGCAGATGGTTTTGTAAATGAGATGAAAAAGCATAATGATATTGCATATAAAGTAGTAAGTGATATCAATGGACTTCGTGATGCTGAGGATGCTTCTTGTGATGTAATTATCTCGGAATTAGAAGCCGATGCTGCTGCTTTAGCACACTATAATCGTGCACTTAAAGAAGATGGACTCCTTGTTACAACTATTCCTTCCTTAGATGCAGTAGATGAGAATAAGCGTATTATGGAGATTTTAGGAAAGTACACGAAAATAATTATGCCTTTTCATGTTGGTGGTGATCGTTTTTCACTTTTAGCTTCAAAAGAGTACCATCCAACAGCTGATATTATTTTACAGAGAACAGATATGCTTGATGGTCTTGAGTATTATAACTGTGATGTACATCCTGCCGCTTTTGCAATGGGTAACAATGTGAGAAAAGAGTATCTAGGAATCATTAAAAACTAATGGCTTATGAGTA